>JAPKMS010000155.1 GCA_026645775.1 Anaerolineae bacterium | reverse complement strand
GGGCCGGCAACGCTATGAAACGTCCGCGCCCCTGTGCCTTGTCCACCTGCGCGCCGCGCTGGCCGCCGCAGGCAATGGCGCCGGGTACCTGCTCCAGGAGCAGGTGCAGCGCCTGGAGGAGCTGAGCGAGGATCTGCGCGGCTACGCGCTCAAGCGCGACGCGCTCCGCCGCGGACTGACCACGAGTGAAGAAGAGAATGCCTGGCGCCGGGCGCTCGTTCAGCTCGCAGGCGAGCGCGGCACGTACGTGCCGAACGCCAACCACCGGGGCGGACCGTTGCCCGCCAGCGAGAACCAGGACGGGCAAGGGCCATGACGCGCTATTGTCCCCACTGCTGGGCCGAGGTCGCTGCGCAGGCTGAGGTCTGCCCACATTGCGGCCGATCGCTGGGTGAGGATGCGGCGGACTTCCTCGGGAAGCTGATCGTGGCGCTTCAACATCCGGACCCGTTGACGCAGCGCCGGGCCGCCTTCCTTCTGGGGCGCATCCGTGATCCTCGGGCAGTAGCGCCGCTGGGGGCCGTGCTTGCAGGGCAGGCGGACGTCTATGTCAACGGCGAGGCGGCGTTCGCCTTGCGCGCCATCGGTGGGGAACGGGCCGGCGCCATCCTGGCAGAGGTGGCGGACGACCCCAGCCAGTCGATCATCGTGAGACGCATGGCGGCCGGCACGCCGCGCGAGTCGCCGCGCGGAAACTCCGGCCAGACCGGTGACGCAGGTCACCTGGGAACAGGTGAGAGCACACGGCCGGCTGCAGATAGCGCAAGTTTGCAGGAGGGTGGAACATGATGCTTGATCAGATCGAGTTGATGCGTAGGCTCAGCATCTCGGGCACCAGCAAGATCGTGCTGCTGATCATGGATGGGCTGGGCGACTTGCCCGGCGCCAACGGCCTGACCCCGCTCGAAGCGGCGCGAACGCCGAACCTCGACCGGCTGGCCAGCCAGGGTATCTGCGCGCTATCAACGCCGGTGGCGCCAGGAATTACGCCGGGCAGCGGGCCGGGGCATCTCGGACTGTTCGGTTATGATCCCCTGGATTGGGACATCGGGCGGGGCGTGCTGGAAGCACTCGGAATTGACTTCCCACTGGGCCCGGACGATCTGGCGGCACGTGGGAACTTCTGCACGATCGACCCCGCCACCGGGCATATCACGGACCGGCGAGCGGGCCGCATCCCCTCTGATGTCGGGCAGCGACTCGTGGCGAAACTTAACCAGATTCGGCTGCCGGGCGTCGAAGCGATCGCCAGGCCAGTCAAGGAATATCGCTTCGTGCTGGTGTTGCGCGGCCCCGGGTTGGCAGATGGCCTGACCGAGACGGATCCGCAGCAGACCGGTGTGCCCCCACTGCCTGTCGCAGCGCTGAGACCGGAAGCAGCGCACGCGGCGGACCTGCTGAACCGCTGGCTTGCCGAAGCACGGACGCTGCTGGCAGACGCATATCCTGCGAACTCGCTCAACCTGCGCGGCCTGGCGAAGGCGCCCGCTATCCCGCAGATGCCGGATGTCTACAAGATGAAGATGGCCGCCATCGCCACTTACCCCATGTACCGGGGGATCGCGCGGTTGGTCGGCATGGATATTCTCGACGCCGGCGAGACGCTCGACGACGAGGTTGCCGCGCTGCGCCGGGCGTGGACAGAGTACGATTTCTTCTTCTTTCATGTCAAGAAGACCGACAGCAACGGCGAGGACGGCAATTTCGAGGGCAAGACAGCAGTTATCGAGCAGGTGGACGAATGGATTCCAGCGATCGTCGAGCTGCAGCCCGACGTCCTGGTCGTCACCGGCGACCATAGCACGCCCTGCGCGCTGCAGGCGCATTCCTGGCACGAGTTGCCGGTTCTGCTATGGTCCCAGGTCAACCGCCCGGACCGCGTGGAGAGGTTCGGCGAGCGCGCTTGCATGGCCGGCGGCTTGGGCCACATCAGGCACAAGGACCTCATGCCGCTGATGATGGCGCACGCCGGAAGGCTCACGAAGTACGGAGCCTGAGGCTCGGGGCTTGCGCACTCACGAACTCTGCGGCCAATCGCCGCGGTCGGAATCCAGATTTTAGTAAATTGCGGC
>JAPKMS010000154.1 GCA_026645775.1 Anaerolineae bacterium | reverse complement strand
CTCAGGATAACGGCTGGAATGATGTGAATGTTGTGCCGATGTACGAATGGCGACACGTCGCTTTTGTCTGGGATTTGCACGGCATCGACGGCAGCGCTGATGTGATGCGCATCTACCGGGATGGCGTGCTGGTCAGCGCGAATACCGATACGATCGCCAGCATCATGCCAGATGATGGCGTGGTGAAGCTGCTGGGCCACCATGCTTACAGCCGCTACAACCAGCCCACCCTTTACATGGACAATATCAAGGTGTGGGACTACGCCAAGACCGACTTCTCCGATCGCCTTCTGGAGGGGTTCAATCTGCCGCCCGTCGCCGAGGCGGACGGCTTCGGGCCCTATGTTGTGGCCGAGGGCGGCTCGCTGCTGCTCGATGGGACAGCCAGCTCCGATCCTGACCCCGGCGACACGCTGACCTATGCCTGGGACCTGGACGGCGACGCCATCTATGGCGAAACCGGCCCCGATGCCGCGCGCGGCGATGAGACGGGGGCCACGCCGACTTTCTCCGCGGCCGGCCTGGATGGGCCGAGCGCCTGGACGGTGGCGCTGCGCGTGACCGACGGCGGCGGGCTGACCGATGAGGATGGAGCGGAGATCGCGATTGACAACATCGCACCGGTGGTGGACGCCGGTCCCGATCAAGTCGTTTATGAAGACGCCGCCGTGAATCTGGCCCCTGCCATCTTCAGCGACCCGGGCGTGCCCGACACCCACACAGCGATGCTTGACTGGGGCGATGGTACGGTGGAGGCGGGCGTCGTTGATCCGGTTGTGCGCACAGTCTCCGGCAGCCATATCTACAGCCAGCCCGGCCGGTACCAGGTAGTGATCACCGTAACCGATGACGATAGGGCGGCTGGTGCGGAGGCGTTGGTTGTCACCGTTGTTCACGGTTTTCTGCGCTATTGCGGCTTTGCGATGCGCGCGGTTGACGGCTTGAATCTTGGGCAGGGCGCCAGGGCACAATGCAGCCTGGGCAGCAACGGCCGGCTGGATTTGCAGCAGATGAGCGTTGTGGAGGGCAATGCCGTCAGCGTCGTCGGCGGAGTGACTTTGGGCGAGGCGGCTGCGGTCCAGGGAGACGTTTTTGCTGCTCTTAACGCCGACCTGCAGCGGAGAGCCAGGGTTGGCGGCGATGTCGTCTCGGGTGCGAACGTGCGGTTGCGGCAGGCGGCCCAGGTGCTGGGCGATGTCACGGCGGCCGGGATGGTGGTTCTGGAGCGCGATGCGTCGGTGGGCGGCGCCATTAACCAGGGCGTGCCGGCGCCGTCGAGCCCGGCCGTGACCTGGGTGACGGTGTCGCCGACAGCAGGTGGCGACGATGTGGATGTGGCCCCCCAACAGACCTTGAACCTCCCGCCGGGCATCTATGGCAAGCTGCAGGTCAAGGACAGGGCGACCTTGATCCTGAGCGCCGGCGTCTACGCTTTCGATCAGATTCTGATCGGCCGGCAGGTCGCGCTCAAGCTGGATCTGGCGGGTGGCCCGATCGTGGTGGATGTGGCTGGCAACGTCAATGTGGTCAATACCTTGGTGACGACGATTGTCGGCGGGGGCGGGCCAGAGCAGGTGTTGTTTCGGGTGGGAGGCCATGTTAACCTGGGAGCAGGCGGCGTCTACCTGGGCACTTTCCTGGCGCCCCAGGGCGAGATCACGCTCCTGGCCGACTCCAAGCTGGTGGGCGCCCTGTACGGCCGGACGGTGTGGATTCACAAGAACGTCCGGCTGATCGGTCAGCCCGCACAGAACCTGTTCATCGACCTGTTTGTCGCACCGTAGAACCGAATCGCTGATTCAGCAAGCGACAGCGGACGCAGCAATTGCCCCGCTGCCGTTTGTGTTTAACAGCCGGCAGTTGACCTTTCGGCTCGGATTCGGGCAAAGAAAAGCCCCCGGGCCGTGGACCCGGGGGCGCTGCTATCCGATTGCGGGTCTTCAGGAGGTCTTCTGGAAGACCACTTTGAAGGAGTTGTGGAACAACGTGTTCCCGCCGCCACCGTCCGAGCAGTTCTCCTCGTCGGTGAAGTTGGGATGCAGCGGCTGGGCGATATCGGTGCTGGCCGGATTGACGCCATCATTGGTGACGTAAACGCTGTATTGGGCGCCCTTCCACATGATGAACTCAGCCAGTCCGGGGCCCTTGGTGCCTGAAACCGTCTTGTCCACCACGTTGCCGGGCTGACCGCTGGGGCTCTGCACCAGGGTCACGCCATCAAGCGGGTTGCCGGCCGCATCCACCACCTTGACGAAGATATGGTGGTTGCCCCGGTTTTCGCATGCGCTCAAACGGCGCATCTCGATCAGTTTGAACTGCACGGAGGGCGCAGGCGCTGCCGCAGGCGCAGGTGCAGCCGCAGCCGCAGCCAGCGGGGCCGCTACACGGGCCACCGTGCGTGCAGGGACGCGGGTCGGCGGGATGGGTGTGTTGGTTGGCGGGACCGGCGTGAAGGTGGCCGTCGGGATCGGCGTCTCGGTAGGTGTGGCCGTCGGCGTGAAGGTGGCCGTCGGGATCGGCGTCTCAGTGGGCCAGGGCGTGTACGTGGGGGTGGTGTCTGTCGGCAGGTCAGCCGCCAGCGCCACCAGCACGGCGCGATCCTGGAAACTGGCCCGGGCCAGCGAATTGGAGACGTTGACACCGCTGTTGTTGCGCGAGAGCAGGGAAATGATGAGCGACGGCGCCGCAACCCCCAATAAGTAGATCAGCAGCAAGGCCACGGCAACCAGGCGCAGTTTGGCGCCCATCGTGCTGCGGCCCCACCACGAAGTGGCGTTGTCCGCCGCGCGATTGATCTCGGTCAGCGCACCGCTAACCGCCGCGACAGGCGCAGACGGGGCCGGGGCCGACTGAGGCGCTTGCACCACCTGCACGGTGGCCGCCGCCCGTAGATTACGTTCGCGCAGTCGTCTGCCCAGCATGTGGCTCAAGTTGAGCGCCAGGGCCGGGAAGCGCAACGCCAGCGATTCGAAATCGGCTCGATTCAGTGACCACGCCGTGACCTCAGTGGCCGCCGTCGCATCCGTGCTGTGCGATTCGCCCGTGAGGAACGCACCTTCACCGAAGCTGTCGCCCGCTCGCAGCGTCCCCAGAGGGCCGTTCTCGCCGGTCACCTGCACCTGGCCTTCGTCGATCAGGTAGAGCGCGTCGCCCTCCTGGCCGCGGCGGTAGATCGGCTGCTTGGCGGAGAACCGCTCGCTGCGCAGATGGCTCGCGATCTCGCGCAACTGGTCGGAGCTGAGGCCGGCCATCAGGTCGAGCCGGCGCAGATGGCGCTCCAGCGCCTGTTCCTCGTTGAGGCCCAGGGCACTCTTCAGCCGGCGTCCGATCTCGGGCTGCGTCGTCATCAGGTCTTTGATGTCCGCAGCGCTCAGCGCCCACAAGGTGACGTCGCTGGCTGCCTCGGCCGACATCGCGTAATTGCGGCCGGAGATGACATCGGCATCGCCCAGCAGGCTGCCCGCGTTGAGGTTGGCCAACACCGCGTACTGCTCGGTGACCAGGCGCGCCCAACCGGACTTGATGAGGTACATGGCCGTTGCCGGCCGGCTGTGCAGGTAGATCGTGTCCCCTGCGCGGCGCGTTTCTTGCACCATGCGCTCGGCAATTAGCGCGCGCTGCTCTTCGGTCAACACCGAAAACAGCGGCGTGTTTTCCATCATGGTTTCTTTCACTACGGATTCTCCCTCGCTACGACCGCGGGTTTAGTACGCCCGGCGGAAGGTCACATCCCAGGAATAGTGGCCGCGACAGCTTTGCGTCACGTGATAAGCGCAGGACGCAGCGTCCTTGCAGTAGCCGGCCGCTATGAGTTGATCCTGGGAGATACCCTCAGGTTGAGTGCTCATGCCGCGAGCGTAATCACTGGTGACTTCACGCCCATCGGCATCGCGTACAACATATACGTCCTGTCCCGTGCCAAGGATATATTCGGCGATGCCAGGCCCTTTGCTGCCTGTCACTTGCTCTTCACCGGTGAAGGCCGATCGGATTGTCACGCCATTGAGCGGGTTTCCACCTGCATCGACCACCGTCACCCGGAGCTGGCGCTTTTCGCCACAGTGCACGGAGGGTCCATCGAAGAACCCGCCGTTTTCCTGCACTGTCCAAAGCCGGATGTTGACGACCCGGAAATTCGGGCCGGCTTGCGGCTGCGCGGTTGCAGGCGCAGCGGTTGGCTTCGGCGCTGCGGTTGGCTTCGGCGCTGCGGTCGGTGCGGGCGGCGGCGTCGGGATCACTTTGGCGACCGCGACGGTGTCGATTGGGCCCAGCACACGCACCACGGTGCCGGCCACCCAGGCCTGTCCGGCGCCCTGCCAGGCGAGCTGCCACCAGTCGCCGCTGGCGTTGCGGCCGATGATGTCGATCTCTTGCCCCGCCTGCATCCGCCCGATGACCGGATATGCCCGGCCCGGCCCGCTGCGCAAGTTAATGGCGCTGTCTGCAGCGACGCGCGGCGTTTGGGGCACAGCGGTCGCGGTGGGCGTCGGCGTCTCGGTCGGCAACGGCGTAGCAGTCGGTTCGGCCGGCGTTGCCGTCGGCTCCGGGGTCGGGCTGGGCAACGCCGTGGCGGTGGCCACAGTCGGCTCCGGGGTCGGCTGCAGGTAGGCCACCAACTTAGGACTACGCACGCCTAACGCCTCGGCAAGCTGCGCCAAGGCGGCAACATCCGCCGCGGAGCGGCCATCGTTGATATCGGATTCGGCCAGGGCAACGATGAGTTGGGCGGGATTGGCAAGCGCCAGCTCGCTTAACGCGGCTTCGGCCTGCGCCAAGTCACCGCCACGCGCATAGTCGACTGCGATCTGGCGCAGGGCTGCGTCGCGTGCGGCGCCTGTGGGGGCAGATAGGGTTGTTGATTTTCCACACCCCGCGCTGCCTAAACCGACCGCCACCAGAATGAATAGGGTGATGATGCCAGACCAAGCAAGCCGGCGGCCCGTGGAAGCAGGGCGACCAGGGTGTTGAGTTGTTATGTGCATTTGGTACTTCGCAAGAAACAAGCCGGGGGCAAGATGGCCCGAATTCTAGCCGCGCTTACCCGTGTAAGCAATCTTGTCCCCGTCGTTGTGACTATCTGAGTCTGTTCCCATGGGCTTCGATCGCAGTCTTTGGCAGGAACGGAAGAACTGCTATAATGCCTCCACATGGGCCGCACCGGCTCGAGACAAGAGATGAACGACGAGCCTGTGTGTTCTGTCAAAGATGCCGAAGGTGGGAATCGAACCCACATGGGGCAACCCCCAGCGGTGTTTGAGACCGCCGCGTCTACCTTTCCGCCACTTCGGCTTAGCAAGCAACGAGTATACCCGAAGATCGGTGGCTCGTCAAATCTTGTTCCATTACAGACAATCGGGGAGCCGAGGTCACAGTTGCTGATACATCTAAAAAACTGGTTGGCTGGGCTGGACCGGCGCTTGTGGCCCGCGGTGAGTGGGCTGTCGGCCGGGGGCAGTTGGCTGCCGTACGACCTTTTGCTGCGCGCGGTTTCGACGCGCGATAGTTGGGGCGAGCGCTCGACTCGGCCCACGTCGCCGCATCGTCCGGAGTTTGACGAGCAAGCGTTGATCACGGCGGCGCAGCGCGGCGACCTGCCCGCGTTCAATCAATTGGTCCTCCATTATCAGGGCCTGGCCTACAACGTGGCTTACCGCATCGTTGGCGACCAGGATTCCGCCGCCGACGCGACCCAGGATGCGTTCGTGAAGGCATTTCAGCGCTTGGACCAATACCGGGGCGGATCGTTCAAATCCTGGTTGCTGCGCATCGTCACCAACACCTGCTACGATGTGCTGCGCGCCCGGAAGCGGCGGCCCACCAGCACGCTGGAACACGACGACGAGGACACGGAGAGCGATCCCGACTACGACCCGCGCCTGATCGATAGCGCCGAGCGCCCCGATGCGTATGTGATCCGCCAGGAGCTGGCGAGCGTCATTCAGGCGGCCATCGGGCAGCTCCCGGCCGATCAGCGCGCCACGCTGGTGCTGGCAGACATCGAGGGCTTGGACTACCAGGAGATCGCGGATGCCACCGGCGCCGCGTTGGGCACGGTGAAATCCCGTTTGAGCCGCGCTCGTGCCCGGTTGCGCGATATCCTGATGGCCCAACAGGAACTTTTGCCCGCCCGGTACCGTCTCAGTGACAGCTAACTGCTGTAGCAATTTTATGAATGATGAAGTGTGCCGATGAGACTATCTTTTGGAAAACCTGAGCGCCGCCACGTTGATGTGGAACTGCTGTCCGCTTATGTGGATGGGCAGATCACAGCGACCGAGCGGACACAGGTTGATGCGCACCTGCAAACTTGTGCCGCGTGTCGCAGCGAGCTGGTAAGCTTGCGCAACACCGTGGCCCTGGTGCAGGCGTTGCCGCGTGTCGCCGTGCCCCGCGCGTTCACACTCTCGGAAGCGAAGTTGGGCGTCCGTCAGCCGGCGGGGCGGCCGGCCTGGTACGGCGGGCTGCTGCGCGGCATGGGCGCGGTGACTGCCCTGGCCTTGGTGGCGTTGGTGGCAACTACGGCGCTGCGCGGCGCCTCCTGGCTCCCGGGCCAGGCGATCGCACGGAATCCGACAGCGGCCCCGGTTGCCGCGGCGCGATCTGCCGCGCCGGTGGACACGGCCGCACCGGCGGCTCCGCAGCCTGGGGCGGTGATGACCGTGGCGGTGGAACAGGCTGTGAACGCGACCGATACGCCGGCCGCCCCGGCGGACGCGCAGCTTGCGGCGGCTCCTGCGACGGCGGACGCGGCCGCGCCCGCCGCGAAGATGGCGCCGGCTGAGCCTACGGCGGAGCCTGGCGTGCTGGCCCTGGCGCCGCAGAGCACGGTGGAAGTCGGGATGCTGGGGCGCGGGGGCGGCGCGGGTGCAGCCGCCGAGCTGCCGGCTGAGGTCTTGACGCCGGAACCGCTCCCGGCTGCCGCGCCGGCAAGCGCGGTCCTGCCGGCCGGTGCGAGATTGGTCTATGCCGATCTGAAGGGGCTTTGGGCCCTCGACCGGGCGTCGGGCCTGCGCCAACTGGCTGCAGCCGAGGGGCTGAATATGCCGCTGCTTTCCTCTGATCGAAGCTGGGCCGTGTATCGGGTTTTGCAGCAGGACTATACCGAGCTTTGGGCGGTCCGCTGGGATGGCGGCGCACCTCGGCTGCTGCTCACTGAGCGCACGTTGCCGAAAGAGGGCCTGGACGCCGATCACACCGAGCGACGCATCAACGACGTGCGGTGGGTGCCGGGCAAGCTGGAGCTGGCGCTCAACCTGGTCGCCGTCACTTCGCCATCCGCCCCCACCGCGCTGCCCAAGCTGGAGCTGTGGAAGCTGGATCTGGCGACGGGCGCGCTGCGGTACGTCACGGATCTGGAACAGGCCTACCGGCCGGTCTATTCACCGGACGGTGCGCGGTTCGCCACCCTGCAATACGGCGCCGACACCGATGCCCAGGGCCGTCTGACATTGACCGGCGCCGATGGCAGCAACCGACGTATTGCGCTGCAATTCCCGGCAAGCCCGAGCAAGTTGAGCTACGATGCTCAGTTGGCCTGGCTTCCCGATAGCAGCGCACTGCTGCTGGCACTTCCAGACGCTGATTCGATCGAACCCGGGCGCTTCAATGGGACGACCCTCTATCGCGTATCGATCGGGGGCAGTGCCCAGGTGATCGGCAAGGTCGATGCTCACCAGGTGGCGTGGTCGCCCGATGGCTCCCGGCTGGCGTTCACGCGGATCGACTCGGATGACATGGTTGATGGGGAGCTGTTCCTGGCGAACGGCGACGGCACGTCGGCGCAGCTCTACACCGCCTTGAAGAATGGCGCCTTCCTGGGCTGGGCGCCGGATGGGACCCACTTCCTGTACCAGGACGGCTACCAGACCTATCTCGGTGCGCCGGGACAAACGCCGCAACGGTTGGGCACGGCGGTCAGCTTTGTCAACCCGGCCTGGGTGTCGGACACACAGTTTGTCAGCCTGCACGACACCGGCACAGAGTGGGTGTTGACCTTACGCGGAACGGATGGTGCGGCTTTCAGCCTGATGACGTTGCCCAAGGAAGCCATGCTCGACGTCGCACATCAGTAAGGCGTGTGAATGTAGTGCCGGTGGAGTGCGGCAGGACGTGCTCCACCGGCGTTTTTGTTTTTTTGGCCGGAGGATGCTCTCGCAATGCCCGAACTGCCTGAAGTTGAAACCGTTGCCGCCGACCTGCGGGATCAGTTGGTCGGTCGGCGCTTTACCGGGGCTGAAATTGTGTGGCCGCGCACCCTGGCCCAGCCCGATGCCGCAAGCCTGGCCGAGCGCCTTGCGGGTCGCGAGGTGGTCCACGTCGGCCGCCGTGGCAAGTATCTGCTGATTGCGCTGGATTCCGGCGCGATGCTGATCATCCACCTGCGCATGACGGGACAGCTCGCCGTGGCGCCCGCTGGGGCCGCGCTTCTGGCGGACAGACATCTGCGCGCCTGCTTCCCCCTGGCCGATGGCGCGCTGTTGGTCTTTACCGACATGCGGAAATTTGGGCGCATTTGGCTGGTGGATGACGTGCAGGAGGTGGTGGGCAAGCTCGGCCCCGAGCCGCTGGATTGGACCTTCACCCCTGAGGTTCTAGCCGACCGCCTGCGCGGCCGTCGGACGGCAATGAAGGCGCTGCTGTTGGATCAAACTGTGGTGGCCGGCCTGGGCAACATCTATGCCGACGAGGCGCTGTTCCTGGCGGGGATCCATCCGCTGCGGACGGGCGCCAGCCTGACCGATGCCGAGGTGGCGCGCCTGCGCGACGCCATTCGGCAGGTGCTGAACGAGTCCATCGACAAGCGCGGCACCCTGCTGCGCGATTATCGCACCCCCTACGGTGTGGACGGCGCCTACCGCAACGAGTTGCGCGTCTACGGCCAGCCGGGCAAGCCCTGTCCGCGCTGCGGTACGCCCGTCGAGCGTATCCGCGTCACCCAGCGCAGCACGCATTTCTGCCCGTGCTGCCAGAGCCAGAACGCCGGATGAAGATCTTTTGGCATCTCCAGGCTGCCGTGGAGATTCAACTCCAGACGGTGAAGATCGCGACCGGTTTGGGGCAATGACGACGGAAGATTTCGGGAGTGGGATGGGCATGTATCTGATTTCCATGGCGCTCACCGTTGCCGCGGCCTCGTGCGTCTACCTCTACTTGCTCAACCGGCGCCTGATCCAAATCCGAGATAGCCGCCATAAGAGCTGGTTCGTCCGGGTGGGCGGGGTGTTGAGCGTGATCCTTGGCGGCGTCTTTGGCTTCCTGGCGGCCGGATCGGCGTGGATGCTGGGTCCGGCCGCGATCCTGGTCGCGGCCGCGCTGGGTGAGGGGCGGCGGTGGTGGGAGCGCTGGCGGTGGCGCGGCGCTCCACCGGTGACTATCGAGAACCGGATGACTGCGCTGGCGAAGCCCATCGTCACCACCGATCTGGCGATCGCCCGGTATGCGCTATCGGTGCCGGGTTGGTGCGGTCCCGATCTGCGCATCGCGCACCTGAGCGATTTCCACGTCAACAGCCACCTGCCCCTGGCGTATTTTGAGGCCGCGGTGCGCCGCGTCGCCGCAGCCGAGCCGGATCTGATCTTCTACACCGGCGATTTCATCACGGATCCACGGTACAAGCATCTGCTGCCGGGGCTGCTGGCGCAGGCGCGTGGGCGGCTGGGCACATTCGGCGTGCTGGGCAACCACGATGATTGGGCAGGCCGGCGTGGCGTGGCCGAGGCGGTGGCCGCGGGCGGGGTGACGCTGTTGGGCAACGCGTCTGTGGTCGTGCCTACCGGCAACGGCGCGCAGGTGTTGGTCTGCGGCTGCGAGGAGCCGTGGACGCGCACGCGTTGGCAACCATCCGCCTGCGCGGCAGCGCCCGGCCAGTTAGCGTTGATGCTGACCCACACGCCCGATAACATCTACCGGCTCAGCGGGCGCGGTCTGGCCGCCGTGTTCGCCGGGCACTACCATGCGGGGCAAATACGCCTTCCGCTGTTGGGCGCGCTGGTGGTGCCGTCGAAGTACGGACGGCGCTTTGACCACGGTCATTTTGTCGTCCACGGCACGCACCTGTTCGTGACGGCCGGCGTGGGCTCGGCCGAGCCGCCGGTGCGGTTGTGGTGCCAGCCAGACGTGTTTATCATCGATCTGAAGGGCACGCCGCAAAACGAGGCTTGAACGGCCGGGTTGAAAATAGAAACGTGCCGCGTACTCCGTCTTCAACGGATACGCGGCACGTTTTGTGCTGAAATGCGCCGCGGGTTTTTCCCCCACGGTCTGTGCTGCTACTGGCGATCCAACTCCAGCGTGTCGAGCTCGATCACGTCAGGATCGTCTTCTGCGATTTCCAGCGCATCATCTTCCGCGATGCGTTGATAGCCCTTGGCGCCGACGATTGCCGTGTATACCTCGCCGCGCGGCAGGGGCGTATTGGTCGTGAACTGCCCTTGCGAATTCGTCACGCCGTAGGACAGCACGGTGTCCGTCTTGCCGTCGCTATCATCGTTATCGAAGTCATCCACTGTCATGCCGGGATACAGGAAGACGATGATCGCTCCCTGGATCGGTCGCTGCGTGCTGTGGGCGATGATCGTCCCGGTGACGGTGACCCCCGCGCTTTCATTGGCTGCCGGCTTCTGCGGCGTCACGACCCCGTTGGCGGCGCCAACGACGAATTGGCCCTCCTGCGCCAGGGCGCCTTTGAGGAAGACCTGAAGATTGTAGGTGCCGTCTGTTAGGCCGCTTTTGCCCTTGAGATACAGGTCAAGTACGCCGTTGGTGCCAAAAGTCCACTTCAGGTTATCCTGGCCGGTCACGTCTTGGCCATCGAGCTGCCATTGATAGCCCCAGGCGGTGCCGTTGCGCAGGTTATCATACGGAACGCCGGCATGCACCTCGGCTATGCTGCTGGCGAAGGTGGCCGCGGCCCCGGTGACACCCTTGCTGCTGTCAAAGCCGGTGCCAAACGTGATCGTTCCGAAGTTCTTGCCGCTGGGCACGGCCGCGGGGGTCGTGGCCGCCGGCTCGACATTGGCCGAGCTGCCGCCGGCCTTCAACGCCTTCTGGATGATCGGCACAGTGAGGTTGACGGGGCGGACCAGGTAAATCACGTTGCCGGATTTATCTTGCAGGCGGGCAGTGGGAATGCCGATCAGCTCACCGTTGTCGTTGACGGCCGAGCCGCCGCTGTTGCCCTGGTTCACCAGCACGTCGGTCTTAAACCAATCGAACTGCTTGTCTTCATCCTCGTCCAGGAAGCCGGAGATCTTGCCCTCGGTGGCGGTCACCGAGTCCCCCGCGATGCCGGGATAGCCGATGACAAACACCTCGTCCAGTGTATCCACGGTGTCGGAGTCGGCCAGGGGCATGCTGACTACCGGCAGGGTCGCCGGCAGCTTCTGCTTGCTGTTGTAGTAGGAGATGATCTTCAACACCGAAACGTCAAGGACGGCATCGGCAGCGATGACTTGTGCGATGTAGGTGGGCACGGGCAACTGCCGCGGGTCATCGGTGATCGCGACCACGGACAGGCCCTTTTTGTTGTAGAGATCGCCCGGGTCAAGCCCCATCGACTCGAGCGTCGAGTCGCGCTGGCCATCTTTCACGTAGCCGACGCAGTGGAAGTTCGACAGGATGTATCCCTGTTGGTTCAGCATGGTGCCGGAACAAAGGCTGCCGGACTGCGAATCGGCGTCAAAGGGGGTCGACAGCTTCACTGAAGCGCGGAGCATGTTGGCTTTGGTGGTCTTTTCCAGCGCTTGCGCCGGCAGTGCGCTGCCCAGCAGACCCAGCACCAGGGCCACCAGCACAGTTGCTGTGACGATTTTTGTGATTTGTGATCTCATCTCCCACTCCCTACTTCACATCCAAGGTGGACAGCACCTGGGTCCAGGTGGGCGTTGCCTGCTCATAGGCCGTCGCGTCAGCCGCAAAGGAGACAATGACTACATCGCTGCCCTGGCGGATCAATACATCCTCGGCCTGCGCCACGACGGGCACGCTGTTGGAGGTCGCGAGGATCGGGTCGGCGACGTAGGCGTAGGCAACCTTGATGGCATCCTGTTTGCCGATCGTAGCGGCCCGGACGCTCAGCACTCGATATGCGACCAACTCTTCAACCTGTTTGTCGCTCCATTTCAGCGCCAGGTCGCCCAGGGTCTGGGCCGAGGTGCTCAAGTCGGTCACCGGCATTTTCAGCACGCGCACCCGGGTGGGGAACAGGCCGCCCTCCAGGCCCTCGCCTACGTTCAGCACCGCGTACGGGCTATCGATGCCCAGATTGCTCCACGCCGCGGGATAGCGCAGCGTGATGTTGTCAGCGTTGAAGCGATCGGTGCGGCTTTCGACCAGGCCGCGTGTCAGCAGTCCGATCGCCAGCATGGCGATGATCATCAGCCACACGATCCATTCGGGTTCTTCGGCACGCAGCAGGCGCCGTTTCACGGTGTTCACAGTCGTATCCAAGGTGCTCATGGAGTGTTCTCCTTCTCGAAGACTGCGACGGGCATCATGCCTGGGCCGCGGGTGTCGTCGCCCGGTTGTTGCGCTGGATGATGACAAACAGCACGATGAAAGTGATGGCGGCCACGGCCGCGGCCAGGATCAAGCCGTTGAGCGGCGTCACCCGCAGGCCGGAGCGTGAGATTTCGCCCAGGGCCGTGGAGACGATGCCGTTCAGCACCGCGGCGATCAACACGCCGAGGGGCAGCCACAGCGGACCGCGGTTCTCGAACTTTGCACGGCCCAGGAAATAGCCGGTGACCCCGGCAAAACTGGCGTGTGCGAGCGCCGTCACCGCAATGCGGATGGCGCCCATGCCCAGATCCACGCCCCCGTTGCTGATCACGTAGGTGAGGTTCAGCAGCGTGGCATAGCCCAGACCGGCCGCGGCCCCATAGACGATGCCATCCACGCGCTCATCGAACTCCTGGCTGCTGAACACGCTGTGGCGCACCGCCGCGTACTTCAAGAACTCCTGAATGGCGCCAATGATGAAGATTCCAGCAACGAGCTTGAGGATCAGGTTGTCGCCGGCCCACTGGTTGACGCGAAAGAAATTATTGATCAAGGGCTGGCCCACCCCGCTGGCCAACAGCCCGCCGAGCAGGAAAACGCCGATCAGATATTGCTTGGGTTCAGGCTCGACGCGGTCTTGCAGGTAGAAAACGAGCAGCCAGATCGCAGCGGGCACCAGGGCCAACACCAGCCCGGCCGCTACCAGCCCGGCGCCGTGCAAAGTGTCGCGCAGGGAAGGGGCCAGCAAGAAGATCGCGAGGACAAACAATGCCAGGCCCACGATCAGCGCGAGGGACGCGCCCCACATCCCTTGGCGATTGTGTGAGAGCTTGGCGTAATGCCGCTCGCAGAAGATACGACCGCCCGCTCCCCGGGCGGCGCCCTCGATGGGCGCATTGCACACGCAACAAATTTCGTTTGCCATGAACAGACCCTCCTTTGTGAATGGGGAAAGTACACCCATCATCGCGTCAAACAACCATTCAGATCTGCGGGCCGATATCGGCCGCGGGTTCTGAGGGGATCGACGTCTCTTGCAAGATCACCCGGTGCGCCCCGTCCTCCGATGTGCGGCGCGTTAATTCGCGCAACTGCATCCGGGCGCGGCGCCCGCCATCCGGCAATGAATATTCCATGGTCAGGGCGAGGCGGAGCCATTTTTCGGCCTCAACCGCGGCGTCCCGCTGAAGCAGCAGGCCGCCCAGGTTCGCAGCAGCGAGGGCATCCTTGGGATTGCGGGCCAACTCCTCGCGCAGGCGTTTCTCGCGCGCCAGGGTCATCTCATCCTCCCGGATCACCGTGCCCAGGTCAAAAATGAGATCGAAGATTTCGTCGGCCAGTTCGGCAGGCGGCTTGGCCTCAGCCCGATGGCGCACCACGCAGCGGGAGCGCGGCACGATCAGATCCAGCTCGCGCACCACTTGGATGTTCAGGCGGACCCTGTCCGAGCCATGCTGCCTCACATTCAAATCGATGGTCTCACCGGTATCCACAACTGCGTTGATCAACTCTTCGGTCTCAGCGCCTTGCACCGAACGGATGAGGATCGGCCACGCATCCTGGTTGGTGACGCGCAAACGGTCCTCGTGCAGCGTAGCCGATAACTGCTGGGATTGAATACCGGTGTTGGCGCTGAGGGGGACGACCTTGGCTTGCGGATACTGGATGTCGAGCACCTCGATGAAATCGGCGGAGTATTCCTTGAAGATGCCGACGTGTTCGTGGGTCTCATTGTCTTCGGTCAGCTCGATCACGACGCGATGGCCGATATAGCGTTCCAGCAGCGGATCGTAGATGTTGCCCACCTGCCCCAGCACTTTGCCGCCCAGCTTGGTGAGCGCGCCACTGCCCTCAGCGGTCAGATAGCGGGCGCCGGTCTTCTGCACGCGGCCTACCACCATCCCCAGGACCTCGTTCAGCGAATCAGTGGCTGTGATCAGGAAGTTGCGAACCCAGCGCCCCATCCGACGAAATGGCCCGGGGTGGAATGCGCGCTGGATGTCTTTGGCTCGCTGTTTGCGCCCCCATTCCGAGAGGCCGTCCTCGTAACGATAGATCGCCTGGATTTCGGGGTACTCGCTGGCGTAAAGCAGATACGTGGACTCAATGTGGTTTTCATCTTGTACGCTGTCGAGGTAGGTAAACTCCAGCCCGGTCGGCTCCAGACGCATGACGCCCCACACCAGTTTGCCCCCGGTCTTTTCGAGCGTGACGTGGTGCCGCTCGAAGGATTTGAGGCAACGGTCTTTGACCCTGGAGCGCACGTAAGCGCCGATCAAGGTGACCAGAAAGATGAGTGCGATCGTGAAAAGCAGCGATAGATCCATACGGTTGGCGTATTGGCCCCGGCTATTTCAGGCGTTTGCGAACCTGCTCGATAACATACTCGTTCGTTGTGTGTTGATGGGTGGCCGCCTTGGAATAGACCACCTCCCCGTCAAGGGTTACCTCATACCGCCCCCCACTGGAAGGGATGAGCACGAGCTCCTGGATGGGATGCGGTGTGCCCAGCAGCGGCTTGAACGTGTTAACCAATGCCTCCGCCATACTGGCGGCTCTTGGGGTGTAGTTTCAAGCGACGCAGAATTCGATGGTGATTTTCATCTTTCCCTCTCTTGGGCAAGGGTCATTCGGGCCAATCCGTGGCCGCCTCGACGATGGTCCCCGGCTGGGTCGCGCTCTCCAGGAGGGCCAACGCCTCACGGATGACGGCGAGCTGCGTCTCCGGCTGATGGGCCGGACCCAGCGGCGCGCCGTACGGAAAGTGCACCCACAGGGCCCGCGGCGCCCGGACGTTTTCGGCGATGTCCCGGTTCATCGTCAGGCATACTGTCGTCAGGCCGTGCTCCTCAAACACCCGTGCAATCAGTCCAACGGACTGCTGGCACACCAGTCAGCACGGGGTGAGGAGTGCGGCTTCCACCCCCTCTGTGCGGAGCCGCTCGGCAACCAGGGGTGCGGTCTCCGCCAGGAGTTGTCCGGCCTCGGGCAGAAACCCCAGGAAGCTGTAGGCCCACGGGTGGAGCTGGCCGATGATACCCTCAGCCGCCAGCCGATGCAGATGTTCGATCGGCAGCGCTACGCCGGGATCGGCGGCCACATGCGTGTGCTCGTAATGGGTGTGGGCGATACGCAGCCTTTCCGTCGGTGTGTCGGTGTGGATTTCGCGGAAGGAAGGATCGCCCCAGTCGTTCCAAGCACCAAAGGGGAGCTGCGTGTCAGCCCGATATAGGCCGCAGGTGCTGGCAAGCGCCACAGTGGTTTGCGCCAACGGTTTTCGCAGCGGTGTCCAGGGGCCTGTCTCGTTAAGAATCCAGGTGAACCCCGGCGCATGGCGGCCGCGGATCGCTTGTTGGGCTCTTTCCAGTTGTGGCGTCAGCATCATGCCTCCGCAGTCCGCCGAAGGTTGTCCGGTAGCCGATCAGCGAGCGGTCTTGGTGACCTGTTTGGCTTGCGCGAATTGGGCCTCAAGCTCGGCCCGCCGCTCGTCCGCAGCGCGGCGGCCATCTTCCATGACCGCGTTCAGGTGCTGGCGCACACTGGCCTGTAAGTCCTCCCCGGACTGCGGTGTGAGCAGCAGAACTGCCCCGGCGCCGGCGACCGCGCCCAGCAACAGGCCCCCCAGAAAACGGAATACTTTGCCCATGTTGTCTCCTTCTTGACGCCTTGTCAAGGGACAAGGCCCGGTACAGAATGAGTCACAAGTATAGCACTTAGTCGCGCTTCCGACAAGGCCGCGCGCGGCGCGGGGGTCAGGGCGAAGTCATGTTGCAGCCAACGACCTCGGCCGGCAGTTGACACCTGCTCGAAGTGGTCGCCATAGGGCGACCGGGTGGCCTTTGTTGCTGGACACGGAACGGCCGCTCACAATGAAATCGCCCTGCGCGCGGGGTTGTTTGCACCGATCAAGTCTTGATCGTCATGTAAAGGGCGCCGCGCTCGAACCCCAGTCTTTCATAGTAGCGCCGGGTGCCGATGGCTGAAATGACTGCCATGCGTTCAAAGCCTGCCTGGCGGGCCCGTACACCGGCCTCTGCGATCAAGCGCCGGCCGAGTCCGAGGTGCTGCGCCTCGCCGGCATTGCTGGAACCGATGCCCAGTGCCGGGCCATACACGTGCACTTCGCGAATCATGGCCGCGCCGGCAATCTCGGGGATATTATCCCAGATGGCTGTGAGTTCTGGAGGTGAGCCAGCATCCCAAGTTGGCTGCCCCGGTCGCATTGTGGGCAGTGACAACCGCAAGAAGCCGGCAAGCCGCCCCTCGGTCGTCTCATAGCTCAAGAACTGCTCCTGGCTTGCCCCCGTGTCGTAAACATGAGCCGTCAACCGCAGCGCATCTTCGCGGACAATCGTTTCCCGCACTTCCCGGCAGCGGATGCACCGACACTGTTGTCCGTGCGTCGCCATGTATTCCAACACACACTGCCGCAGGTTGGAGCGTTTGCTGCCGGCCACGATGTCATCGGCGGGAATATCCCGGAAGACCCGGTTCACGCGGCAGTAGGGCGGAATGGTGGCCTTGCAGTCGGCGACGAGCGCGATCAGCTCAGCGTCGGTGTAGGGGCGGAACTGCCCCGCCTGCCACAGGCGGTAGAGCTCGGTGCCCTCGATGATGGAGCACGGGTAGATCTTCAGCTCATCGGGCCGCAGCGCGGGATCGGACCACAACCGGGCGAAATCTTCCCGATCCGATGCCGGCGTCGCGCCGAGCAGGTTGGGCATCCAATGCAGATGCAGCTTGAAGCCGGCCGCCCGCAACATCTGCACGGCGCTGCGCACGGCGGCCACGTCATGTCCGCGCTGGTTCAACGCCAGGATGCGGTCATCCAGGCTTTGCACGCCGAGCTGCACCTTGGTGACGCCCAGCCGGCGCATGTGGACGATCTCGGCGGGCGTCACCCAATCGGGGCGGGTCTCGACGACCAGGCCCACGTTGCGGCAGGGCGCGGTTTCGTTGCGGGCCTGGGCCTCCTCCAGCGACGCAGAGGGTGCATCCTCTGCGGCCGTCCCCGACTCTGGCTGCCAGTTTAGGGCGTCCAGGCAGCGTTGCACGAACCACTCCCGGTATGTCTGCCCGTACGCGCTCCAGGTGCCACCCAAGATCAGCAGCTCAACCTTGTGAGCCGTGTGCCCCATCGCTTCGAAGGCCGCCAGGCGCGTGCGCACCTGCAGATAGGGGTCGAAGTCGCATTGCGCTGCACGGCGCGCCCCCGGTTCGTTGGGGAGGTAGCTTTTGGGCATTCCCTCGGCGTCGGGGCAGAAGATGCAACGGCCCGGACATCCCGCCGGCTGGGTCAGCACGGTGACCGGCGCCACGCCGGAGGATGTGCGGATGGGCTTCATTTGCAGACGCCGCAGCAAGGTGCGGTCGGCGGGCAGCTCGCCTGCTGCCGTCAACTGCTGATACGCAGTCACCAGCTCGATTTTGGAAAAGAATCCGCCTTCGGGCTGCGCCGTTGACCCTTTGCCCTCGCGCGGGTGCTGTGCTAAGATGCGCAGCAGGGCGTCGTCATCCCACTGGGGGGCGCGCTGCACCGCGGCGAAGATGGCGAGCAGCGTCTCGCGATAGCGGAACGCGTCGAAGTCCCGCCCGCGCGGCTGCCATGTGCGCCGATTGTCGGGCGATGGCGTTGTCTGTCGCACCGCCGAGCCTGCGGCGCCGCGATCCTGTTCAGAGTGTGCGTTTGTCATGAAGACCGAAACTTGCGCGGCCCTGGCCGCGCTGAACCGTGAATTTTATGCCAGTTTCGCTGAGGATTTCGATCGCACGCGCGCCGGCTGGCCCCTCAGCTTCAGTCGCATTCTACCCTATCTTGCCCCGGCAGCCAACGTGCTGGACTTGGGCTGCGGCAACGGTCGGCTGTTGGCGTTTCTGAGGACGCAGGGCTGGAGGGGCCGCTACTTGGGCCTGGATAGCAGCCGCGGTTTGTTGGCCGCGGCGCAGGAACGGCTGCAGGCCGAGCGCGAGGACGTCTCGGCGACCGCGTTCGTGGAGGCGGATTTGCTCAGCCCCAACTGGTGCGGGGCAGCGGCCGGTTTCGCGCCTGATGCCATCGCCTGCCTGGCCGTGCTGCATCACATCCCCGGCCGCGACCAACGGGTGCGTTTCCTGGCCCAATGCGCTGCGCTGCTCGGCGCCGGTGCTGTGTTGGTGCTGTCCACCTGGCAGTTTATGGGCTCCCTGCGCCTGCGCGGCCGGGTGCTGCCCTGGCAGGCAGCCGGGTTCGACGAGAACGATCTAGAACCGGGCGACTGCTTGCTCTCCTGGGGCGCGGGCGCGGCCGGCAAGCGCTATTGCGCGACCATCGACCGGGAGGAGTTGGGCGCACTGGCAAATGAGGCAGGGCTCGTCACGTCAGCCACGTTCGTTGCTGATGGGCACGAAGGGGATCTCAACCTGTATGGGGTGTTTACTTCCAGGTGAAACGGCGCGTTTCGCTCGGCGGGCTCATTGTCTTGCCGGGCTGCTCGGCGGACCCGGCGTGCACCTGCACGCTCCAGGCATACTCGATGCCGGTCGCGTCCCCCCGGTATTGAGTCTGCAGACGCCAGGTCGTGCCTTTGGTCCAGAACGTCGCAACCGGTAGCTCGCGATCGGCGCGGCGCAGCGTCACCACGTAGAACTCGGTTTCCTCCAGCGTCCCCACTGACGTCCAGGTCAACAAAACCACCGCCTGCCCGGAGAGCACGGCTGCGCTCGCCGGCGCCAACAGGCTCGGCGCGGCCAGGGCGCGTTCGGGCGTCGGCGTAACCGTGGGCGTGACGAGCGCAACAACCGGTGTAGGGGCAACAGTGGGAGTGGCGGGGCTAAGCGGGATCGTCAGCGATTGGCCGATCCGCAAAAAATCGGTCGCCTTCAGCTTGTTGGCGTTCAGAATCCAGTCGATCTGCGAGCCGTACTTCAAGGCAATGTCGCTGATCGTGTCGCCGGATTGCACGGTGTAAACCAGGGAGCCGCCGCTAGGGGTCGCCGTGGGCCCCAGCCCGCCCGTAGGGCCGGCCAACGGTATGATGAGTGCCTGACCGACGCTCAGCCGGCCATCTGCACCCAGGCCGTTGGCCTGGATGATGTCTTTGATGGTGGAGCCGTATTTTTGGGCGATCGCCGCTACCGTGTCACCGGATTTCACGACATGACGGAGCGGGGCTGCCAGGATGGTGGGTGTGGGCTGCGGCGTTTCGGTCGGCGTCGGCGTCGGTGTCGGCGGGATGACGGTCGGCTGGGCGGTGGGCGACCCCGCGGTCAGCTCGGCCGCGATGTCGCCTTGGCGGTTGCTGGATGCTATTTGCTGGACGCCCGGCGTTTCAGGGGCTCGCAGCCACCACAACGCCAACACCGCCGCGATGACGGCGAACAGGACAAAATCGGCCCACGGCACGCGCAGGCGCTGGCGCGGCTCGCCATCCAGCGGAGAACCGCAGAAGAAGCAGGACTTGGCTTTTTGAGCAACTCGTGTCCCACAGTGGGGACACACGCGCTCACGTCCATAGCGCGGTTGGGGGCTAGCGGGTTGACTCATAGGTCAGCTATTCTAGCATCCCTGATTCGTTTTCGCAAATGTTCTGATTCGCACATGCGTGCCCATGCTCCGATTGGGGCACAATCCCGGTGAAAATGCAGTGATCAGGTCAATCAGGCGCCTTCGGCGTCCGCATCATGTGCGCCCCATTATCGGATCAGGTCGCCGACTGCCCCGCCGGTCGATCAGCGCCAACGCACCGAGGGCGGCCAGCGCGGCCAACGAGAGGCCGACCCCGATCCGGCGGGCCGGCGTTGCGCCGAATCGGATGCGCACCTCGTGTTCGCCGGGCGGCAGATCCAGCCCGATCAACCCGTTGGGCGCGTCCGGCGTGATCGCGACGGGCTGGCCGTCGACGGTCGCACGCCAGCCGGGGAAGTAAGCGGTGTAGAAGCGCAGGTGCACCGTCTCATCTGCGCGCACGCGCGCTCGGGCCGAGTTGGCGGTGTGGCTTTGGTCGATGATGACGCCTGAGCCGGTGACGATGGCCGCCTTGACCAGCGGTTGGCCGGCCAGATACTCGGCCAGCAGCGGTGAGTCCTCGTTGGCCGGTTGGCGTTCCGCCCAATACGTTATGCCGCGCATGTCCGGATAGGCCATCTCAAACTCGATGACGGCCAGCGGGCTTTCATCTTGCGGGCGGACGGCAACCAGCTCGGGCCGGGTGTAGGCGAAGCTGGCGACGATCAGCGCGAGCGCGGCCACATAAGCGTAAGGGCTGACGGTTTGGCGCGGGCTGGGTTCCAGCCAGTGGAGCGCCGCGCCGGCCAGCAGGGCCAACGTCAGCGCAGTCAGGGCCAGCAGACGCCAGGGGAATTGCAGCATGCTCACCAACGGCACCGTATCCCAGATGACCTTAGCGGCCGGAGTCATCAGGAACAGCGCGGCCAGGCTGCCGATGGCCAGGAAGATGGCCTCGGCCCGATGTGCCAACCGGCCCCGCGCTGCGCCGCTCAGCGCGAGCACCGTGCCCAGGGCCGCCGCGATGAATGTCAACAGGCCTACCTGGAAGCTCATACCATCGTTTGCACCCGGCGTCGAGAAACCGAAGCCCCAACCGGAACTGAAGAACTGAGCCGGGTAGACGAAGTGCAGGCTATAGTCGTAGGTGTTGCGCAGCCAGAGCGACTCGCCCGCGAAGCGTTTTTCGACCAGGAGCGGGATCAAGAAGATGCTAGCCAGGCAGATGCCGAGGATCAGCGCCGCACCGGCCCACACGATTTTGGGCCCCGGAACTTGCACCAGGCGGATTCCCCCGCGTTGGCGGGCGCGCGGCCAGAGCACGATCAGCGTTTTGACCACCAGGAAGGCGCCCAGCACCGGCAGATAGGTGATGGACGCGGCGCTGTGGGCCAGCAGCAGGGCGCCGACCGAGAGCGCGGCCCAGGCTGCCCGGCGCGGCCGCGGATCATCCCACAGCGCCACGAAGGCCAGCAGCACCCACGGTGCGATCGCCAGCGCGATAAACTCGGCCAGCGCGGCCCGCACATAGATCTGTACGAAGTGGTAGGGCGCGTACGTGTAGGCGACCGCCGCCACCAGCCCCGCGGCCGGCCCCCACCACCGCCGGCCCAGCCGATACACGCCCAGCGCGCCGAACAGGAAGCCCAGCGCCCAGGTCGCCTTGACCGCGGTCACGAATCCCAGCCCCAGCAGGTGAAACGCCTCGGCGGCGAAGTAAGCCAGCGGCGCATAGACCAGCCACAGCGGATAGCCGAAGCCCAATAGATGGTCGGGCGCCCAGATGGGCCAGAGCGCCCCATCGCGAAACGCCTGGTCGAACTCCACCAGCCAAAAAACGCTGTGATGGGCGTCATGGGCCCGGAAAAAGTAGCCGGGCGCCAGCAGCGGGAGCAGCGCGGGGATCACCAGCAGGAGGGCGAGCCAGGCATGGCGGTCGGCAGACCGGCGGATGAGCGGCTGTGCAGGGTCGCGAAACGGTGCGTCTTTAGCCACGGTCATCCTCCGTGGCGAAGATCGCCAGGGCCTGGCGGAGGGCAGCGGACGGCAAAGCGGGGTAAACGGTTGCCAGCCAGGCCAAATCCTGGCGCATGGTGCGGAGATCTTCCGGCAGGCAGTGTTGGCGGGCCGTGCGATAGGCGGCCAGCGCCTCGTCGGCTTTGCCCTGAGCCAGCAGTGCATCCCCCAAGGTATCGTAGTAGCGGAATTTGAGCAGAATGTTGGATATGGTTGGCATATACCCTATTATACCATACGGTTTGCGGGTGAGAGCCAAAGGTAGTAAGATGCTGTCTCGATTTCTGGTGTCCACAGCCACATAGGAGATGATATCTATGTCCGTGATCGATCTCTCGCCCCTGCGCAGCCAGTTCCCGGCCTTGGCCCTACACGATGCGGGGCGTCCTGCCGTCTACTTCGATGGGCCCGGCGGCACACAGGTGCCCCAGCGCGTCATCGACGCCATGAGCCACTATCTGATCCACTGCAATGCCAACCACGGTGGACCGTTCCGCACCAGCCGCGAGAGCGATGCGGGGTTGGTCGCTGCGCACGAAGCCATGGCCGACCTGCTCAACGCCCCCTCGGCTCGGGAGATCGTCTTCGGCGCCAACACGACCACGCTGACGTTCGCCTTCAGCCGGGCGATTGGACGCGAACTGGCGCCGGGCGATGAGATCCTCATCACTCGGCTGGATCACGATGCCAACCGCGCGCCCTGGCTGGCGTTGGCCGAGCAGGGCATTGTCGTCCGCGAGGTGGATTTCCGCCCCGAAGACTGCACCCTGGATCTGGATGACCTGGCCGCGAACCTGAGCCCGCGCACCCGTGTGGTGGCCGTCGGTTACGCCTCCAACCTGGTGGGCACGATCAACCCGATCGCCCGCATCGCCGAGATGGCGCACGCCGCGGGCGCGTGGCTGTGGGTGGACGCAGTGCACTATGCGCCGCACGGCCCCATCGATGTGCAGGCGCTGGATTGCGACTTTCTCGTCTGCTCGCCCTACAAGTTCTTCGGGCCGCACTCAGGCACGGTTTGGGGGCGGCACGAGCTGTTGGAACGGCTGCGCGCGTACAAGGTGCGGCCCGCCGGAGACCAGTCGCCCGATAAATTCGAGACCGGCACCCAGAGTCATGAGGCGCAGGCAGGCGTGTTGGCGGCGGTGGAATACCTGGCCGAGCTCGGCGAAGAGTTCGGCGCGCATCTGGCTGACCGGTTCCCTGGGCTTTCGGGCCGGCGGCGCGCAGTGAAGCAGGCGATGGCCGCCATCCAGGCCTACGAGCGGCCGCTGTTTGAGCGTTTTGTGGCCGGCTTGTTGGCGATCCCGGGCCTGACCTTCTATGGCATCCGCGACTTCACCCAGTTTGACCAGCGGACGCCGACAGCCGCGTTTCGTTTGGCGGGCCACACGCCCGCGGCCGTCGCGGAACACCTGGCGCGGCGCGGCGTCTATGTGTGGGCCGGCAATTTCTATGCGATCGCAGGGACCGAGCGGCTGGGGCTGGAGGCTTCGGGCGGCGTCGTGCGCGCCGGCCTGGCGCACTACAACACGGCCGAGGAAGTGGATTACTGCCTGGCCTGCCTCCGGGAGTTGGTTTAAGGGCGTTATCCGACGATGAAGCTGTCCATCAGGAGGTCCGTCCAATTCGCCTGGCCCGCCGCCACGACCCTCTTGGCCTGGCTGCTGCCGGTGTTCGCCTGGGCGCCGCTGGCGTATCCGGGCTACTTCGAGTTCCACTCGGGCTCCCTGCCGATCTTCAACCTTACGGATCTGATGCAGCGGCTGACTGACCTGGGGTGGGCGCCGACCGTGGGGCAACCGTACGATCTGCTGCGCGGGGAGCGCGTACTGCCCTATCTCCTGGCCGCGGCGCTGCGGCTCTTGGGCGCATCTTCTGTTGCCGCGGTGAAGCTCGTGTTCGGGCTGAGCCTGCTGGCGGGCGCGCTGGGTATGGTTGGCTGGGCGCGGCGGCGATTGGGTAGCTGGCCCGCGTTGGTCGCCGCGGCGGTGTACGTCTATTGGCCGATGGGGCTGGCGACGGTGTATGTGCGCGGCGCATTTGCCGAGGCTGCGCTGCTGGGGCTGCTGCCGTTCGTGCTGTGGGCCGCCGATGCCGCAGCCGACGGGAGCCGCCGTGGTGCGGTCGGCCTGGCGCTGGGGGTCGCCGCGGCGCTGTGGACGCAGATGGGGCTGGCGCTGTGGCTGGCGGTGATCGTCCTGGGGTACGCGCTGGCTCGTCGGACAGGGGATTCGGCCGCGCTGCGCGGGCAGCCTATCCGTCATGCTGCGCGGGTTAAGAGCTCACCGTTGGATTCGGCACATCGCCAGCGAAGCATCTCCTTGACAGGACGCTTGGGGCCGTTGGCCGGCTGGGCCGGCGGGCTGGCGCTCGGCGCCCTGGGGCTGCTGCCTGTGATCCTGCGACACGGATGGGGCGGCTCGACTTACGTCAACTTTACCGATCACTTCGTCTACCTTAACCAACTGCTGTGGGCCGGCGGAGGCAACGGCGTCAGCGTGGCGGGACCGGACGACGCGTTGACGTTCAGCGTCGGGATCATGGTGTTTGTGCTGGCTGTGGTTTCGTGCTTCAGCCTGGGCAGCCCGGCGGATGCGCTGAGGGCGGAGGGTCGTGCGCTGCGCCTCTCCCAACGCCGCGCCGGTGGGATCGCGTTGGCCCTGATGGCGTTGAGCACGGTTTTGGCGGCGCCGCTTTGGCGACTGCTGCCGTTCCTGGGCCGCACGCTGACCTATCCCTGGCAGCTCCTGCTCTTGGCGGGACCGTGGCTGGCGTGGCTGGGCGGCGCCGGCAGCCGGGTCGTACTGGATCTGTGGCCGGCGGAGCAGCGGGAGCGCAGCGCCGCGGTGCTGTGCGCCGCGTTGATCGCGCTGGTCGTGCTGGGCGTCCACGGCGCGCCCGCACCGCTGGGGCCGGCCCTATCCCCCGATGCGGAGGCCGCACGGGCGGCGGCTGCTGACGCCGGCCAGCCCCTCAATCCGGTCACCGCGGACGCGCCCCCCGACGCGCCGCTCGCGATTTTCGGTCGGGATGAGATCGCGCTGGTGAGCGCGACGCCGGAGGGTGCGCCCGGCCCGGGCGGCCGGGTGACACTCCGGGTGCGGTGGGAGGCGCTGCGGCCCTTGACGCAAGACTACACGGTTTTCGTCCACGCGATCGGGCCGGATGGTGTGCGTTACGGCCAGTTGGACACCATGCCGCAAGGCAACAGCTCCCCCACCAGCGGGTGGCGGCCGGGCCAGGTGGTGGGGGATGTGTACGATCTCGTGCTGGCGTCCGATGCGCCTATCGGCGGCGATTATCGCTATCTGCTCGGTTTCTACCTCTTGCAGACCGGCGAGCGTCTGACGGCGGGCGCAGACGACAAGGTGACGTTGACGCCATGATGGACGAAGGACGAAGGACGATGGACGAAGGACGAAGGGCGATAGAGGATGGGTCAAAGAGGAAAAGCCGGAACAAGGCCATCTTCCATCCTCCAGCGTCCGCTCCATACCTTGTGCTGGTCTTGCTCTCTGCGCTGATCGTCATCTCGCCGCTGCTTCAGCCCGGCTATTTTTGGGGCGCGCACGACGCGCGACACGACGTCTACTTCATTTTCCAGTATGACAAGTCGGTGCAAGATGGCATCTGGTTCCCGCGCTGGTCGCCGGATTGGACCTTCGGCTACGGCTACCCGTTCTTTATCGTTTACGGCCCACTGGCGACCTTGGTCGGCGAGCTGTTCCATCACTTCCTTGGACTGGGTTTCGAGAACAGCGTTAAAGCTGTGTTGGCCTTGTCGATCATCCTCTCGGGGCTGGCGATGTACGGTTTTGTCCGCTCGTGGCTGGGTCGCGGCGCGTCGCGTGCCACAGCGAGCGGAGCAGGGTGGGTCGCCGCAGTTGCCTACATGGTCATCCCCTATCACCTGGTGGACGTCTATGTGCGTGCGGCGATGGCCGAGTCGCTGGCGCTGGCTTTCCTACCGCTGGCGTTGTGGGGCTTCCGCGAGGCGGTGATCCGGCCGCGCTGGGCCGCGATCCTGGGCGCGGCTGCTGCGTTCGCCGCGATCATGTGGACCAGCAACCTGGTGGCGCTGGTGTTTACGCCGGCGTTGGCGGTGTACGTCCTCGCGTTGACGTGGTGGCAGTGGCGAGATGGGAGACGAAAGACGACGGACGGGTCACTTGCTGCCGACCGACGCCCCTCTGCCCTCGCTCATCTTCCGTCTTTCGTCCGCCTGCTGCTGGCGCCTGCCCTGGCGGCCATGCTTGGCCTGGGCCTGAGCGCGGCGTTCTTTGTGCCGGCGGTCATTGAAGGGTCGGTGCTGAAGTACATCAATCAGACCCAGTGGTTCGGCGAGTATTACGACCCGGCCCAGCATTTCGTCTTCTTCCACCAGCTCTTCAGCCCGGCCTGGGGCTTCGGCATCAGCAAACCCGGCCCCGTGGAGGCGGCGCAGGGCGGGATGAGCTTCCAGCTCGGCGCGGCTGCCACGCTGTTTTCGCTGTTCGCGCTGGCGCTTGCAGGTCGGCTGTGGCCGGCCGCACGGCGCGAGGTGCGCTTTTGGGGCGCCTGGGCCCTGGTCAGCACCTTCTTGACGCTGAATGGCTCGATCTGGGTGTGGCGCCACGTGCCCATCGTGCCCTTTGCGCAGTTCCCCTGGCGCTATCTCATGCTGGCGATCCTCCCGTTGAGCATTTTGCCGGCGACACTGGTGGCCGCCGGGGCGGGGCAGCCGGCAGATGACGGCGATCAGCGCCTTGCGGCCTGGCCCGCGTTTATCCTCGCGGCGGTATTGCTGTTGAGCAGCGCCCCCTACGTGCGCGTGCAGATGCGTGAACCGACGCCCGAACAAGGCCCGGTGTCCTACGCGGCGCTGATGGCTTTCCAGCGCACCAGCGACGAGATGACCGGGGTCACAGCGTGGGTTGATCCTCAGCAGCGCCCGCGCTGGTCGGATATGGCGGAGCTGTGGGCCAAGGGGGGCGAAGTCACCACGCGGGTGGATTACAGTCGCGTGCCGCAGAACGAGACGTTGGCCGTCAATTCGGAAGGGGCAGGCAGCGCCCACGAGCAGATCTATTATTATGCCAGGGAGGCCGGCCAGCGCATCGTCTTCAATCGGTTCTGGTATCCGGGCTGGACCGCCTACCTGCTGGAGGGCAAAGACGGCCGACCTGTGCGCCGCCTTGCGCTTGAACGCGAGGCGGGCCCGTTGGCGCGCGTCGTCGCGCCCGTGCCGGCCGGTGAGGGTTACATCCTGCTGCGGTTCGAGGACACGCCCTTGCGCGCCGCGGCCAAGTGGGTTACGCTGGGAACGTTGATCACGCTGGTCCTGGGATGGATCGCGCGCGGCCTATGGAGGCGCAGGCGAAGGTTACTGTAGCGAAAACCCATCCGAAAACTGCTCAGGGCCGGTCTCTGACCGTGCCCGGGCTCGGTCGGAGACCGGCCAGAGCGGATTTTCGGATAGAGAGCAAGTTAGAAGGAGAGTGTTTTGGATATTCGGCGAGTGGTATTGATTCACCCGGGGCGGGAAGGCCGCATTTTGGGACGCGGCACGGGCGCGCCCTACACGTTGATGCGCCTGGCGGCGCTGGTGCCCGCGGAGATCCCGGTCGAAATCTGGGATGAGAATCTGGAGTGCCTGGATGGCCGGCTGCAGCAGCTCGGCCCCAACGACCTGGTGGGCATCACCAGCAAGACGCTGGCTATCGAATCGGCCGAGCGGATGGCCGGCATCGCGCACCGGGCCGGGGTGCGGACGGTGGTGGTGGGCGGCGCGCATGTTACGCTGGCGTCGGAAGATGTGGCGGGTTGGGCCGATGTCGTGGTGACCGGGGAGGCCTATCATACCTGGCCGCAACTGATCCAGGATTTCATCCACGACCGCCTGCAGCCGCGCTATCACGACAGCACCTGGGCCGACCTGGCCGGCGTGGCGCCCATCACCGACCGTGTGATCCGGATGATGGATGAGAACCGCCGGTATTGGACCCCGATGATGGAGATCACCCGCGGCTGTCCGCGCAACTGCTCCTTCTGCACGGCGATCCGGGTCAGCGGCCAGCGCATGCGGCTGCGCCCGATCGACGAAGTGGTAGACGAGATCGGCCGCCGCGGCATCAAGCGCTTCTTCCTGACCGACGATAACTTCGGTCTGGCGTTTCGCACCGATCCGGCGTACATCGAGGCGCTCTTGAAGGCGTTGGCGCCCTTGCCGCTGCGCAGTTGGACCGCCCAGGCCGAGATGATGGTGAGCCAATACCCGGATCTGTTGCGCCTGGCCAAACTGGCGCACCTGGACAAGTTATTCCTCGGTTTCGAGTCGGTCAACCCCGCCAACCGCCGCGAGCTGGGCGGCAAGAGCAAGGGCCAGATCGCACAATATCGCGAGGCCATCAAGGCGATCCAGGCGCAAGGTATCGGCGTCGTCGGGCTGTTTGTCTTCGGCTTCGACCATGACACCCCGCAAACCCTGGTGGATACCTGGGAGTTCGTGCGCGAAAGCGGCCTGGACAGCGTCAGCATGACGGTGCTCACGCCGTATCCCGGCACCCCGTTCCGCGACCAGTTGGTCAGCGAAAATCGTCTGCTGGACCGGGCGTGGCGCTACTATGACACCGCGCACGTCACCTTCCAGCCGAAGTCAATGACCGTGGCCGAGCTTGAACGCGCCTATGATTGGTTCTGCCGCACGGCCTACAGCCCCGCGCAGATGGCGCTGCGCGGCGCGCGCGCATTGGGCCGGCATACGCCCACCAACATGCCGAGCAAGCTCTTCTCGAGTTTCAGCACCGACTACGGCTATCGGCGCACCTATGCCTGGCGCCATGCTGCCGACGGGCGCCTGCTGAATGCATGGGGCGGCGACCTACGGTTGAACCCGTAGGCTGGCACCCAACCCAAAAAAACGCTTGACAAGACCTCTCTTACATCGTACAATAAAAACACTAAACCCGGACTTATCCGGTTTTCGGTGTGTCCGCCTTTGTGTTTCAGAAGGGAGGCCCGAGTCATGAAGCCGTTTCGCAAAAACGTAGCGATCGCCATCGACGGTGGCGGCATCCGCGGTGTGGTGATCACACAAGCCCTGAGCAAGCTGGAAGATCACCTCGGCAAGCCTGTGCGCCAGATCTTCCAGTTGGCAGCCGGCACCTCGACCGGCTCGATCATCTCCGCGGCCATCGGCGCGGGGCTGACCGCCAAGCAATTGCACGCGTTGTATATCTCCCTCGGCGACGTCATCTTCCAGAAGACGCTCCGCAGCAAACTGTGGCTGATCCTCAAGTACCGCTACCCGCACGAACCGCTGGCAGAGGCCTTGCGGAAGCACCTCGGCGACATCAAGATGGGCGATTTCTGGACGGCCACACCGCCGATCGATATCGTCATCCCCGTCTTCGATCTGGTGGAAAACCGGTCGCGCTTTGTCAAGCCGTGGAAGGCCGAGTATGCCGATTGGTCGGTGGTCAAGGCCGTGCTGGCATCCTCGTCCGTGCCCACCTTCTTCCCCGCAGTCGATGAGCGCTACGTGGATGGCGGCGTCGGCTCCTACGCCAACCCGTGTTATCTTGCCGCGTACGAGGCGAAGTTCTGCCAGCACTGGGACCCGGCCGAGACGACGCTGATCAGCTTCGGCACCGGGCACTTTCCCAACGGGCTCAAGCCGGGCCAGGCCAACAAGCTGTGGCCCTGGGAATGGCTCGACCCGGTGCTCGGCGCGTTCGGGCAGTCGTCCGACACCCAGCAGGTGCACCTGGTCGCCACGATGTTCGAGGGGATCGACTTCCGGCGCTTCCAGGTGGATCTGCGCGAGAACATCGGCATGGACCGGGCGGACAAGATCCCGGATCTGATCGGCTACGGCGACGAGCTGTGGCAGAAAGTGCTGAACGATGAATCCGAGGCGGCCCCTGACTTCCGGGCGGTCGGCGGGGCAAGCTGAAGGACGTCGTGATCGCTGATAACTTGTTTGTGGGCGACCGCGTTCGGCTGACCGCGATCACCAAAGAGGACCTCCCGACCCTGGCCCGGTGGCACAACGATGCGGGCTTCCTGCGGCTGCTCGACGCGCGTGCCGCCAAGCCGCAGACGGCCGATGAGCTGGGCAAGTGGCTGGATGACGCGCAGCGCAGCCCAAACGGCTACCTGTTCGCCATCCGGCCGCCGGAGCTTGACGACCTGTTGGGCTGGATCGAGCTGGACGGCATCCTGTGGAACCAGGGCGTCGCGTGGCTGGGCATCGGCATCGGCGACCGGGGACACTGGGGCCAGGGCATCGGCGGCGGGGCGCTGCGGCTGGCCCTCAACTTCGCGTTCGGCGAGCTGAATCTGCACCGGGTGCAGCTCACCGTGTTTGCCTACAACGAGCGGGCCATCGCGCTGTACGAGAAGCTGGGCTTCGTGCGCGAAGGCGTCTATCGGGAGGCGCTGCACCGGGATGGGCAGCGGTATGATATGGTGTTGTACGGCCTGTTGCGACGGGAGTGGGCAGGCTAAGACTGCGGACAGGCAGGGTTTCCGGATCGCTTTAAAAACGGCCCCCGGTTTCTCGCCAAAGGCGGAAACCGAGGGCCGTTTTTGATTGCGCTGAGTTGTCGAATTTGGGGTTAAGCGCCTGGGCCCCGCATCGCACCGGCTCTCCCCGCGTGGCCGACGTGCTCTTTTCGGGTATACTGTACCGCGACGCTTCTTACCCTTGCCTTTCGATGCAGATTGTGAGGTCTCACCGATGGAAAACTCACTCCTCGTCTTCATCAGCTCCGTCATCGGCGGCATGGCGGCCGAGCGGGGGGCCGTGCAGGCCGCGATCCGGGCGATCCCGCTGACGCGGCCCTGGCTATTTGAGCTCACCAGCGCGTCCGCACTGCCGCTGGCCGAGTCGTACCTGAGCAAAGTGCGCGCCTGCGACATTTTTGTGCTGCTGTTGGGCCAGGCGGTCACCGATCCGGTGAAGGAGGAGGCCAGGACGGCCAAAGCTGCGGACAAGCCGCGCCTGGTCTTCGTGCATGCGGCCGCGCCGCCGGATGTGGTGCGGTACGCACAATCGCTGGGGGTGAAGTATGCGACGTACCGGGACGCGGAGGAGCTGGCTGCCAGGGTCGCCGAGGCGGTCGGGGATGAGCTGATCCGCCGATACAGAGAACACAGCGTGCCCCGCTCCGACCTGCCGGCCATCATCGACCTCCTGGAGGAGGTGGCGGCCGGGACGGCACACATCGGCGGCAGCTTCTTCGGTGGGAAGGTGGATAACCGGGGCGGTCTCTTGGCCGGCCGCGACCTGACGGTGAACGTCACGCCGGAAGCGCCGCCGCTGGACTTGATGCAGGCTTACTACACGTCGCTGGCCGCCGAATGCTGCCGGCTGCCGCTGGGCGTGATCGACGTCGAGTATGTGCGCACGAGCGGGGTGCAGCCGATCCCGCTGCCCGACATCTACGTGGACCTGGACGTGGTGACCGCGGCGGAGGAGAGGCCCGGCAGCACCGACAAACCTGAGAAGTCGGCCCGGGCTGAGCGCACCTGGGCGCTGCGGCTGATGCGCGGGGAAGGCGGCGACCGGGCGTCGCTGCTGAAGGCGCTGGCCGCGCCGGCCGCGGCCCGGACAGTGCTCCTGGGCGATCCGGGTTCCGGCAAGACGACGTTCGTGAACTACCTGGCTTATTTGCTGTGCGGGGGCAGCCCGGCGCTGCCTGAGGGTTGGCGCGGCCTCTTGCCGGTGCGCCTGGTGCTGCGCGACGTGGCCGCGCGCCATATCCCGGCCGAGGTGACGGCGGGCACGGCGCAGATGTTGTGGGCCGCGCTGCACGGCGACATCGCGGCGCGGCTGGGAGCTGATGCCGCGGACAAGCTCCTGCCCTACCTGCGCGACCGGCTGCTGCGGGAGGGCGGTTTCATCCTGCTGGATGGGCTGGATGAGGTGCCCGAGGCGCGGCGCCGCCGCGCAGTGCTGCTGGCCGCGGTGCGCGAGCTGGCTGACGTGCTGGGCAAGACCCCGTCGCGCATCCTGGTGACGGCCCGGCCCTACGCCTACGCCGACCGGCAGTGGCGGCTGCCCCGTTTCACCACCCTGGCGCTGGCGCCGTTCAACGAGGCGCAGATCGGCCGGTTCGTGGATCGCTGGTACGACGCGGTGCGGCCCTTCATGGGATGGGGGTCCGATCTGGCGCGCGACAAGGGGCGCCGGTTGCAGGCCGCGCTGAACGAGCGCGCCTACCTGGCCGACCTGGCCTCGCGGCCGCTGCTGTTGACGTTAATGGCCACGCTGCACTCCAGTTGGGGCCAACTGCCCGAAGACCGCGCGGGGCTGTACGAGGAGACGGTGAAGCTGCTGTTGGGCCGCTGGCAACGGTTGAGCGAGACCAAGAGCCCCGACGGCGAGCCGGTGATGGAGCCCGGCATCACGCAGGCGCTGGGCGCGGGCGAGGAGCGCATCCGCGCGGCGCTGGAGGCGCTGGCCTTCGCGGCGCATGACCGGCAGCGGCAGGGGCCGGAGCGGGACGACGGCCCGGCCGACGTGGCCGAGGGGGACGTGCTGGTGGCCTTCAAGCCGCTGCTGGGCAGCCTGGACCCTGATGAACTCCTGCGTTACCTCAAGAATCGTACCGGCCTGCTGGTGGCGCGCCGCGAGGGGATCTACGCCTTCCCCCATCGTTCCTTCCAGGAGTACCTGGCGGCCTGCCACCTGGCGCGCACCGAGGCTGAGTTCGCGGCCCGGCTGCGCGACCTGGTGACCGAGGACGCGGCCTGGTGGCGTGAGGTCTTCCTGCTGGGAGTGGGCAAGAAGCGCCAGGGCGGGCTGGGAGATGCGGTCAACGTGATCAACACGCTGCTGCCGCAGGAGCCGGAGCGGGTCGCCCGCATCACGGATGCGCATTGGCGTGCGGCTGCGCTGGCCGGCCAGGCTGCTCTGGAGCTCAAGCTGCCCGCCGAAGCCTGCACCCAGCCGCATTGCCAGGCCATCGTCGACCGCACCCGGCGCTGGCTGGAGCGCCTGGTGGAGGAAGGACGCCTGCCCGCGGCCGAGCGCGCCGCGGCCGGCGACATCCTGGCCCAACTGGGCGACCCGCGCTTTGACCCGGATTTCTACGCTCTGCCGTGCCGTTACCGGGGCCAACCGGAGCCGCTGCACGGCTTCGTAGAGATCCCGGCCGGGCCGTTCGTGATGGGCAGCCGGAAAGGCGACAAAGATGCGTACTCTGACGAGCTTGGCAACCCACCGCAGGTACAGATCCCCTACCGGTACTGGATCGCGCGCTACCCGACCACGGTGGCGCAGATGGCGGCGTTCGTGGCCGCCGGCGGCTACGCCGAGGACGCACCCTGGTGGACCGCCGCCGGCCGCGACTGGCTGAAGACGCGTTCGCCGGAACGCCGTGGGGAGCCGATGGGGTGGGACGAGCAGCGGCTCCATCCCAATCGGCCGGTGATGGGGGTTTCGTGGTTCGAGGCGGTGGCCTACTGCCGCTGGCTGAACGCTAGCATTCTGCCTGCTGTCATGCTGAGCGGGTCCGTGGCTCAAGGTGCATCGCGGCGAGAGTCCAGCGAAGCATCTCCGGGTGCGGGCAACCTGCTCCCGGCCGGCTACGAGGTGCGCCTGCCCACCGAGGCCGAATGGGAGCGCGCGGCGCGCGGGCAGGACGGGCGGGTCTACGCCTGGGGGAACGAGCCTTGGGACGATGAGCGGGCCAACATCGAAGGGCGCATCGCCCATGCTTCGCCGGCCGGCATGTACCCGCGCGGCGCCACAGCCCAGGACGCGGCGGGGCTGCACGACCTGACCGGCAACGTCTGGGAGTGGACTTTGGGCCTGTTCCAGGATTATCCGTATCGGGACGATGACGGCCGGAACGAGTTGGAAGCCGCAGGCCGCCGGGTGGTGCGGGGCGGGTCGTGGAACAATCATCAGAGGAACGCCCGCTGCGCCTACCGCATCGACGACGGACCTGACCTCTTCAACACGATCATCGGGTTTCGGGTGGTGTTGTCCCTATCGTTCTGATTGCTGTATTTCTGATTTCTGCGTACTTCTGTCTGCTGGCGTTCTGGGGGATGGGGTCTGGGGAAGGGGCGTAGCCCCTTCCCCAGACGCGCGGCAGGGTGTTTGGACCACGAAGGCGCCAAGCACCGCGAAGTTCACGAAGCGCGAAGACCACGAAGGGAGTCGCCGCGGCGAGCGTCTTCGAGATCTTCGTCATTTAGCTTTTTTGACCGACGATGCCGAAACGTTTCAACCATCTGTATGATGAAGTGACCAGCTTCGAAAACCTGTACGTCGCCTATCGCAAGGCGGCCAGGGGCAAACGCGGGCAGGCGCCGGTGGCCACATTCGAGTTTGACGTGGAGGCGGCCCTGTGCCGGTTGCAGGATGAGCTGGTCGCGCAGACTTACCGGCCGGGCCCGTACACGTCGTTCTACATCCGCGATCCCAAACACCGGCTGATCTCGGCCGCGCCGTTTCGCGACCGGGTGGTGCACCACGCGCTGTGCAACGTCATCGAGCCGCTCTTCGAGCGGACCTTCATCGGCGATTCCTACGCCAACCGTGTCGGCAAGGGCACGCATGCCGCGCTGGATCGCGCCCAGGCGTTCAGCCGGCGTTACCCTTACGTCTTGCAGTGCGATGTCGAGCAGTTCTTTCCGAGCATCGATCTGACCCTCCTCCGCGGCATCCTGGCACGCAAGATCGCCGACCCGCAGGCGTTGTGGCTGGTCGATCAGATCCTGGCCGGCGGTGCGGGCGTGCTGGCGCATGAGTACGAGATGGTCTACTTCCCCGGCGACGATCTGTTCGCCGTGGAGCGCCCGCGCGGCCTCCCCATCGGGAACCTGACCAGCCAGTTCTGGGCCAACGTCTATCTGAATGAGCTGGACCAGTTCGTCAAGCGGGAGTTACGCTGCCCCGCCTATCTGCGTTACGTGGATGATTTCCTGCTCTTTGCCGACGAGAAACGGGCGCTGTGGGCCTGGAAGGACGCCATCCAGGGCTTCCTGGCCGGCCTGCGGCTGACCATCCACGCGCGCGAAAGCACGGTTTACCCGGTCTCGACCGGCATCCCATTCCTGGGGTTCCGCGTCTATTCCGATCACCGGCGGCTGAAGCGCCGCAACGGGGTCGCGTTCGCCCGGCGGCTGCGGCTGTGGCGCCGGCAGATCGCCCGCGGCGAGTTGTCGCCGGCCGAGCTCAGCCTGCGCGTGCAGGGCTGGGTGGCGCACGCGGCGCACGGGAACACCTGGGGCCTGCGCCGGGCGCTGTTGTGTTCAACACAGTCGCAGACCGACGCCGTGCGACTGGAAGTCGCAGCAACCGCCGCGAAGCCGACCGGCGTCGGCTGTGGGTAGTCGCCGAAGGGCGACTTTGCGCTGGTTGCAGCGATTTCAATCGCCCGGCAAGTGGTGCGATTTCAATCGCCCGGCAAGTGGTGCGATTTCAATTGCCCGACGAGTGGTGCAAAATGAAACAATCCCCCATCTTCTCGCGCACTTACGACTTGCTCCGCTGGCTGATTCCGGTTACAGTTAAGTTCCCACGTCAGCAGCGCTTCGTGCTGGCCGAGCGGGTGCAGCGCACGGCCCTGAACTTCCACGAGCGGCTGATCGAAGCCGCTTACGCTGACGACCCGCTGCCCATGTTGAAGCGGGCCGACGTGACCCTGGCCAAGCTGCGCTTCTACCTGCGGCTGTGCCGTGACCTGGAACTGCTCAGCCTGGGCCAGTACGGCCACAGCGCTCGCATGGTCACGGAGGTGGGGCGCCTGCTGGGCGGGTGGCAAAACAAGATTTCGTCTTCGGAGAAACCGTAGCCGTGAGGCTGCGTTCTCAGGGCTGGGCTGGCACCGCCGGGTGGTGCGGGGCGGGTCGTGGAACAATCATCAGAGGAACGCCCGCTGCGCCTACCGCAACGACAACGAACCTGACAACTTCAACACGAACATCGGGTTTCGGGTGGTGTTGTCCATAACCCCTTCTCAGCGGCCGGTAACTCCCGTCACCTACGGGTGCGGGACGGCGCCCCAAGAGAAGAAGATAGCCCAGTCCGGCCCCGGTCGCGCGGGTGAGAAACCCGGTTTCTGCGAGAAACCGGGTTTCTGAACGCCGGCCAAATATCAGGACGCCCCTGCGCCCTGTCCGTCTCATCGGCGCGGCGCAGGGGTACAGCCGAGCTTATGTCACCCTGAGCAGGTTGGCCCCGTGAAGCGCGTTGCGAACAGAAACCAGCGAAGGGTCTTGTGCGTCGGTGGAGATGCTTCGCTGGTCATTCGCCGTAACCGACCTTGAGCCATAGAGCCGCTCAGCATGACAGCAAAGAAGTACTTTTGAACCGCTGTTTTATCCGGTTGTGAGAACGAACCATGCCCGATCCCACCCACATCGACGGCTCCGCCATCGGCGGCGACCTGGACAACCGCGGCGGCGCCTTCATCGGCCGCGACCAGTTCAGCGTGTTCAACATCTTCACCGGCGAGCAGTTAGAGGAGGTGCTGTCGCGGCTGATCGAGATGCTGGCGGCCGGCAAGCCCGACCTGTGCGCCGACCTACGGGGGGAGCGGCTGACCATCACCCCGCCGGGTGGGCCGCCCAACATCCTTTCGGCCGAGGCGGCACGCGCCTTGCTGGCGCACGCCGACCGCCGCGGGGATGTGCGCGGCTACCTGGCCGCCCTGGCGGTTCACCCGGATACCCTCCGTTGGGGCAGCCAGTTCGTGCCGCTGGCCGGCTCGCTCCCGGCCGAACAACCGCCGGGCGGCCGTGACGTGCCGCCGGAGTTCATGTTGTGGGAACCTCACGGCGAGGGCGCCAGTCGTCAGCTCCGCCCCGTCCGGGTGGAGGACATCACCGAGGCCACGGCCCGCTACCCGGCGCTGGCGCTGTTGGGCGAGCCGGGCGCAGGCAAGAGCACGACCCTCTACAAGGTGGCGCTGGACGCGGCGCGGCGGCGGCTGGGTACGGGCGCCGGGCCGATCCCGCTGCTGGTCTCCCTGGCCGACTACCGGGATGATCCCTCGCCCTACGCGTTCATCGAGGCGGCCTGGGCGCAACACCTGGGCCGTGATGACCTGGCAGGTCGCTTGCGGCGCGGAGAGGTGTGCTTGCTGTGCGACGCGCTGAACGAGATGCCGTTCCGCGATGCGCGCGACTACCGGCAGCGCGCGGGCGCGTGGGCACGCTTCGCGGGCGAGTGGCCGGGCAACCAGATCATCTTCACCTGTCGCACGCGCGACTACAGCGAGCCGTTGGGCCTGCCCCAGGTGACCATCGAGCCGCTGGACGACCCGCGCGTGCAGGAGTTCCTGGGCAAATACCTGGCGCCCCAGGCCGCGGCCGACGCCTGGCGGCGCCTGGACGGCACGCCGCTGCTGGCGCTGGTGCGCAACCCCTATTACCTCAACATCCTGGCCTTCATCATCGAACGCGGGGGCGCGTGGCCGGCCAACCCGGCCCAGATGTTCGGCGATTTCGTTAAGCTGCTGCTGGGGCGCGAGGGACGCCGCGGCCACCCCGACTGGATCGATGCGCCGCTGCTCGCCAACGCCCTGTCCGGCCTGGCGGAGCACATCCAGCCGCTGGGCGCAGGCACCCGGCTGCCGCGGCACGAGATGCTGGCGCACATCCCGGCCGAGGTGGATGGCCCCGATGGCAAAACGGTCGTCTCGCCCCAGGCTGTGCTGCGCTTGGGGCACGCCGCCACCCTGTTGGAGCGCGAAGGCCTGCCGGAGGTCGAGAAGGTGCGCTTTTACCACCACCTGCTCCAGGAGTATTTCGCAGCGCGGGCCATGGTCGGGCGCTTCGCGGCGGGCGAAGACCTGGTGGAGCGCTGGCGCCAGCCCCGCCTGGCGGCCGAGATGCCGGATCCCGGCCCGCTGGCCGACGACGAGCCGCTGCCCCCGCCCCCGTCCACCCGCTGGGAGGAGCCGACGATCCTGGCTGCAGGCCTGGCGGCCGACCCGGCCGCGTTCGTCGACGCCGTGCGCAGGGTCAATCCGGTCCTGGCGGCGCGCTGCTTGGTGGAAGCGGGGATCGATCGGCCCAAGGATCTGGTGCGCGGCGTACAGAATGACCTGCTGGCTGACCTGGGCAACCCCGGCGTCCACTTGCGCGCGCGGCTGGCCGCGGGCGATGCGCTGGGCCGGCTGGGCGACCCGCGCTTCCGCGAGATCGCGGCCGCCGGCCCGCGCGTCCTGGTCCCGCCGTTGGTGCATGTGCCGGCGGGTGCGTTTCCGATGGGCTCCAGCCGCTGGGACGTCTGGCTGTTGGCGCGCCGCGGCGTCACGTGGGCAGAAGACGAGCAGCCGCGGCGCCGCGTGGCACTGCCGGCGTTCTGGATCGGGCAGTATCCGGTGACCAACGCCGAGTACGCGTGTTTCATCGACGCGGGCGGCTACCAGGGGGAGGGGTGCTGGCGCACGGAGGCCGCCCGCGCCTGGCTGGCCGGCGAGCTGGCCGATACCGGGGCCGTCGAGGGCATCATGGCGGCCTGGCGGACGTTGCGCGCCGAGGCCGATCCGGTGAGCCGGATGCGCAGGTTGGGCTGGAGTCCCCAGTCGATTGCGGTCTGGGAGCAGCTGCTCCGCATGCCGGAAGACGAGGTGCGCGCAGGGCTGCAAAAGCAATACGCCGATCGGCCGCACGACCGGCCGGCCTTCTGGCGCGACGCACGATTTAACGGCCCTTTGCAGCCCGTGGTGGGGGTCAACTGGTTCGAGGCCAACGCGTACTGCGCCTGGCTGGACGAGCGGCTGCGCGGCGGTGAGCCGATCCCGCTGCCGGGCAATCCTGTTGCCGGCGTACCGGACGGCTACGGGGTGCGCCTGCCCACCGAGGCCGAATGGGAGGTTGCCGCGCGTGGGGCGCGTGGACGCAGTTATCCGTGGGGCAATCGCTGGGATGTCGGCTGCGCCAACACCTGGGAAGGGCACGTCCTGTGCCCCAGCCCGGCCGGCGCGTATCCCGATGGCGCCACGCCGTCAGGTATCCATGATTTGGCAGGCAACGTCCGGGAGTGGACGCGCAGCCTCTATCAGCCCTACCCGTATCGGGACGATGACGGCCGGAACGAGTTGGAAGCCGCAGGCCGCCGGGTGGTGCGGGGCGGGTCGTGGTACGATCTTCAGTGGTACGCCCGCTGCGCCTACCGCCTCGACTTCGGACCTGGCAGCTTCGACACGAACTTCGGGTTTCGGGTGGTGTTGTCCCTATCGTTCTGATTGCTGTATTTCTGATTTCTGCGTACTTCTGACTGCTGGCGTTCTGGGGGATGGGGTCTGGGGAAGGGGCGTAGCCCCTTCCCCAGACGCGCGGCAACGGATAGGGTACGGATAAACGGATGGGACGGAATGATGGGCGGTCATGCTGACATGAAAAACTTTGTCTATCACAACTTCGATCTGTTGATCGAGCCGGCCGCGGCGGGCTATCGGGTGCGCGTGATCGGATCGCCGGCCGGGGAAGGGGAGGCGGATTTCGCTGCGCCGTTCACGGACGGCGAGTTGGCGGGCTTCCCGTTGGCTGCGCCCCCGTTGGCCGCGGCGTACGATCTGGGTGGCCGGCTGCATACCGCCGTGTTCGCCGGCCCGGTGCGCGATCTGTGGCAGCGCAGCTTGCAAGCAGCCCAGGGCGCCGGCTCAGGGTTGCGGCTGCGCCTGCGCCTGGCGGCCGCGCCGGAAACGGCGGCCTGGCCGTGGGAGTATCTCTTCGAAGCTGCCACGCGCGAATTTACGGCGCTGTCCGCGCGCACGCCGGTGGTGCGCTATCTGAACCTGCCGGCCGCGGCGCCCGCCGTGGCTGCGGCGCCGCCGTTGGGCATGTTGGTCGCCCTGGCGCAGCCGGCCGGCTACGTGCCGTTGGATGTGGAAGCGGAGTGGCGAGAGCTGCAGGCCATGCTCGCGCCTCTGGGCGAGCAGCTTACCGTGGCGCGCTTGCTGCCGCCCACGCTCTCCGCGCTGCAGCGGCACTTGCGGCGCCAGGCCTGCCATATCCTGCACTTCGTCGGACATGGCGGCGTGGACGCTGCAACAGGGGGCGGTGTGACCGTGTGGGAGGATGAGGGCGGCCGGGGACACGCCGTGCCGGCGGCCATCCTGGCGACACTCCTGCGTGATGCCCGCGAAACGCCGCGGCTGGTCGTGCTCAACGCCTGCGCGGGCGCTGGCAGCTCGCCGGGCGATCCGTTCGGCGGCACGGCGCAGGCGCTGGTGCAGGCCGGCATACCGGCTGTGATCGCCTTTCAGGCCGCTATGACGGATCAGACAGCACTGATCTGCGCCGTTGAGCTTTACGGTGCGCTGGCCGATGGCCTGCCGGTGGACGCGGCCGTGACTGAAGCGCGTAAGGCGGTCTATGCGCGCATGGGCAGCATGGCCTGGGGCAATCTGTTGCTGTTTATGCGCAGCCCAGATGGCCGCCTTTTCGAGATGCCCGGGGTTGCGGGCCCGGCAGGCACGCCTGACCATCAGCAACCCGGTGATCCCGATGAGCGTCCGGTGGCACACACTGAAGGCTCTATCATTGGACGCGATCTGGACAACCGGGGCGGCATCTTCGTGGGGCGTGACTACAAGACCGGCGCGTAGCGTGCCGACCGGAAGAATCGGTGAAAGGAGTCTCATGCGCACCCTCGAACTCCGCCGCCACACGCTGCGCGCCAAGCCGGGCCAGCACCTGACCCAGGCCGGCGTGACGCTCGCGCGCCGCGTCGGCGAGACGATCGGGCCGTTCGACCGCGTCCTCACCTCCTCCGTGCCGCGGGCGTATGAGACTGCCCTCGCGATGGGCTTCGCGGTGGATGAGGTCTCGGGTGCGTTCTCGCTGATGGACGACGCCGTGGACGCCGAGATCTGCTGGCCCGCGCCGTTCGGCGAGATCGCGGCCGCCATGCGCCGCGGCGGCGCGGCCGCGGCGTTCGGCGGGCGGCTGGCCCGGTTGCTGCACGATGTCGCTGCGAGCCTGCCCGAGGGCGGCGCCGCGTTGATCATCAGCCACGGCGGCATCGTCGAGGCCGCGGCCGTCGCCTGCCTGCCGGATGCCGATCACGCCGCCTGGGGCGGCCACTGCAGCTACTGCGAGGGCGTGCGCCTCTCTTTCGACGGCGAGCGCTTTGTGGCCGCCGAAATCCTCCGCATCTAACCTCCCAGCCTCCCAATTTCCCGACCCACCAATCTCCCAATCTACCCAAATTGCCTCTTGACAAATCCTGTCAGTTGGTGTACATTTAGTTCATTGATACATTTAGTTCATTAGACATGAGCACGGACCATGCAACTCAGCCTTGACTTCCAGAGCAAAGTCCCGATCTACACCCAGATCGTTGACCAGGTGAAGGCCTCGGTCGCGGCGGGCGTCTTGCGGCCGGGCGACCAGTTGCCCACGGTGCGCGAGGTGGCTGCTGAGCTGCGAATCAACTTCAACACGGTGGCGCGGGCCTATCGGCTGCTGCACGAGGAGCGGATCATCTCGACGCAGCAGGGTCGCGGCACCTTTGTGTTGGAGATGCCGCCGCCCGGCGAGGCTCGGACGCCGCATGGCGCGCGGTTGGCGCAACTGGTGGCAGACTGGCTGGCCGAGGCCGAGCGGTTGGGCTACCGGCCCGACGAGGTGGCTGCGGCCTGGATGGAAGCCTTCGGGGAGTGGACGCGGAGGTTGTGACGCGGGGACGCGGGGGCAGAGATCATTTGAAATGGGTGTATTCAAACATTTGAAATGCTCAGGCGAAGCCGCAAAGGTGCAAAGAGACGCAAAACATAAGGAGAGATTTCGATGGCAACCAAATGGCAAAAGCAGAACCCGGAGCGGCGGTCGGTGGAGCGCGGGCCGAACGCCGTCGCGCTGACGATCTTCATCTTGTTCATTGTCGCGGCCGTGGGGCTGACCGCGTGGTTGGACAGCCGTGACGTCGGCGATGGCATCATCGGCGCCGCCATCATTGTGCTGAGCCTGATTGGGCTGTACTTCCTGTTTGCTCTGCAAATTGCCCGCCAGTGGGAGAAGGCCGTTGTCCTGCGGATGGGCAAGTTTCGCGGGTTACGCGGGCCGGGCTTGTTCTGGGTCATCCCGATCGTGGATACGGTCTCTTCGTGGATCGATCATCGGGTGATGGTGACGCCCTTCAACGCTGAGAAGACCCTCACCAAGGATACGGTGCCGACCGATGTGGATGCGGTGCTTTTCTGGATGGTGTGGGACGCGCAGAAGGCGGCGCTGGAGGTTGCGGACTATCGGGCCGCAGTCGCCTGGGCCGCGCAGACCGCGCTGCGCGAGGTGATCGGCCAGATGAGCCTGGCCGACATCCTGGTGGGCCGCGCGACCATCGACGCCCAACTGCAGAAAATCATCGACGAGCGGACCACGCCGTGGGGCGTCACCGTGCAGTCCGTCGAAATCCGCGACGTGGTGATCCCGCCGGATCTGGAAAACGCGATGAGCCGCCAGGCGCAGGCCGAACGCGAGCGCCAGGCGCGCGTGATCCTGGGCGAATCCGAGAAGCAGATCGCGTCCAGCTTTGCGGAAGCGGCCGAAGCGTACATCAACAACCCGACCGCACTGCATCTGCGGGCCATGAACATGCTCTTTGAGGGCCTGAAGGAGCGCGGCGCCATGGTGATCGTGCCGTCGAGCGCCGTGGACAGCATGAACCTTGGGGCGCTGAGCGGCATGATTGCCCTGGCGCAACAGGCCGATAAGGCACAGGCGCCGCGCGCGTAAGTTTCGGGACCCGCTTCAGTGCTCTGTTAAGCTGAATTCTGTCATGGCATTGCCGTGAGGCCGAATCCCTGACCGATAGCGACCGGCAAAAGTGATCAGGCCGAAGCATCTCTAGCAGCACGGACGAGATCCTTCGCTAGGGTTTTGCCGTGACTGGCGTTGAGTTGACAACCCGCTGCTTAGAAACTTCCGGCGAGTGCCTCGGCTGTCGGGTTTTTGACGACGACGCAACCCAGTTTTGCG
>JAPKMS010000153.1 GCA_026645775.1 Anaerolineae bacterium | reverse complement strand
GGGCCTGCCGGCGCCTGGTCGGTTTCGCAAGGGTAGGCCGCAGTTTCAACTGCCGGCTCCGGGCCTGCCGGCGCCGGGCCGGTTTCGTAGTTGACACCCAACAGTATGATACTGTGGGCGTCCGGCGCCCACCGTGCGGGATCGAGCCGCTCGGCCGCACGCGCAGCCAGATAGGCCATCTGGCCGTGATGATCGGCGGCCAGCCAGGCCGCGAACGCCTCACCGTGCGGCGGCTTCCCGGCCGGCGTGATGCCTGCCAGGTCGAAGCCGAGTTCGCGTGCATAAGCGAGAATTTCCTGGGTCAACGTCACGTCATCCCTCCGCGCCGCCAGGATGGCGACCACGGCGATTATAACATCCGTCCCTTGACGCGTCCATCACAGTTCCCCTCGCCGCCCATCAGCGTTATAATCAACCCATGTCCGTCGAAAATGCCCTGCAGGCGCTCCGCCTGGACCTGCGCTTTATGCGCAACATCGCCCGGTGGGAAGTGCTGCCCGCGCGGCCGGCGCGGTACGCGCCGTTCCCGCCCGATCTGGATGCGCGGCTGCTCGTCGCGCTGGCCGCGCGGGGGATCGCCGACTTGTACACGCACCAGGCCGCGGCGGTGGCCGCAGCTTTGCGCGGCGAGCACGTGGCGGTCGTCACCCCCGCGGCCAGCGGCAAGACGCTCTGCTACAACCTGCCCACCCTCCACCGGCTCCTGGCCGACCCGCGGGGCCGTGCCCTGTACCTGTTTCCAACGAAGGCGCTGGCGCAGGATCAGTTGGCAGAGTTGCGCGAGTTCGTCGGGCAGTTGACACAGGGAATGAGTATGGGAATGTCTGAGTACGGGAGTACTGACCCCCGCACCCCCATACCCATCGCCACCTACGACGGCGATACGCCGAGCGGCCAGCGCGCGAAAATCCGCGATACGGCCCGCGTCATCCTCTCCAACCCCGACATGTTGCACGCCGGCATCCTGCCACAGCACCCGCGTTGGGCCGGGTTCTTCGCCAATCTGCGCGTCGTGGTTATTGACGAAATGCACGTCTACCGCGGGGTATTTGGCTCACACGTGGCGAACGTGCTGCGCCGGCTGCGCCGCATCTGCCGGTTCTATGGGAACGACCCCCAGTTCCTCCTTGCGTCTGCGACAATCGCCAACCCCGACGAGCTGGCCGAGCGGCTGGTTGAGGCGCCGGTGACTGTGATCGGCCCGGAGCAAGACGGCGCACCGCTGGGCGAGAAGCACGTGCTGTTCTATAACCCGCCGCTGCTCGATCCGGCGCTCGGCATCCGCCGTAGCAGCAGCCTGGAAGCCAGCGACCTCGCCGCGCACTTCCTCGAACATGATGTGCAGACCATCGTCTTCGCGCGGGCACGGCTGACCACGGAGCTGCTCTTGACCTACCTGCGCGAGGCCGGATCCGGAAGCCATCGGTCATCCGCCATCCGCGGCTACCGCGGCGGCTACTTGCCGAGTGACCGCCGCGAGATCGAACGCGGGCTGCGCCAGGGCGCCGTGCGCGCCGTGGTGGCAACCAACGCGCTGGAGCTGGGCATCGACATCGGCCGGCTGGACGCGGCCGTGCTGGCGGGCTATCCGGGCACGGTGGCCAGCACCCGCCAGCAGATCGGCCGTGCGGGCCGGCGCCAAGGCCCCTCGGTCGGCGTGTTGGTGGCGGGGCCTGAGGCGCTGGATCAGTACATCATCGCACACCCGGGGTGGCTGCTGGCGCGCAGCCCTGAACATGCCCGGCTGAACCCCGACAACGAAGTGATCCTGGCCGGGCACCTGGCCTGCGCAGCCGCCGAGCTGCCGCTTCGGATCGGGGAGGGGTATGGAAATGTAGGACGGGGTGGCAACCCGTCCTACGAACCGATGTCTGCGGCAGAGCGATCGAACTGGCTGACCGGTCTGCTCGATGACCTGGTCGAGGCCGGCCAGCTCTACCGCGGCGGTGAGCGCTATTTCTGGGCCGGCGATGGTTCACCAGCCACCGCCTTGGGCCTGCGCACTGGCGAACCGGATCAAGTTGTGATTCAGGCCATCGATGAGGCCGGCCGGCCGCAGGTCATCGGCGAGCTAGAACGCGGCGCCGCGCCCGCGCTGCTCCACACGGGCGCGATCTACCTGCACGAAGGCGCAAGTTACCTGGTCGACCGCCTGGACTGGGACAAGGGCATCGCCGATGTTCATGCTGTGACCGTCGACTTCTACACCCGGCCCATCGTCGGCGAGAAGATCGAAGTGCTGGATGACCGCACGGTGGACGGCGGCGGGAAAACCGAGGCCGCAGGGAGCGCGCCCTCCAACTTCCACCCTCCACCCTCCACCCTCCAACTTCCAGTTTCCAGTTTCCAGCTTCCAGTTTCCAGTTTCCAGCTTCCAGCCCTCACCCACTGGGGCGATGTCCGCGTCATCAGCCAGGTGACAGGCTACCGGATCCAACGCCGCGGCGCCAACGAGGTATTGGGATTCGGCCCGGTGGAACTGCCTGAACAGACGCTCGACACCCAGGCTTGCTGGCTGGTGCTGCCGCCGGAAATGGTGGAGCGGCTGAAAGCGGCTGGCGCCTGGTTCTCCGACCCGAACGCCTATGGCCCGAACTGGTCTGCCCAGCGAGACGCGGCGCGAGCCCGCGACGGGTATCGCTGCCAGGGCTGCGGCGCACTCGAGATGGCAGGCCGGCAGCATGACGTCCACCACAAGATCCCGTTCCGCGCGTTCACCGCTGATCCACGCCTGCGCGCGGGCCTGGCCGCCGAATTTGCCTGGCAGGCGGCCAACCGGCTGGAAAATCTGGCCACCCTCTGCAGCGCCTGCCACCGCCGAGCTGAGGCCAGTGTGCGCATCCGATCCGGGCTGGGCGGCGCCGCCGGCTTGCTGACCGGCGTCGCCCCGCTGTTTCTGATGTGCGATCCGCGCGATCTGGGCGTGCTGGCCGAGCCGCAAGACCCGGTTAGCGGGCAGCCGACCATCACGCTCTACGAGCGGACGCCGGGCGGTGTGGGGTATGCGGAGCAGTTGCACCGCTCCATGTCCGATCTCCTTCGGGCTGCGCTTGATCTCGTGACCGCCTGCCCCTGCGAGCGCGGGTGCCCTGCGTGCGTGGGGCCGGTGCTGGAGCACGATTACGCTCTGGACACCAAGGCCCTGGCCGCAGCGCTGTTGCGAGAAATGTGCGACGCGGCGGCTGTCTGTCAAACTGATTAAACGTTTGCATACCGCTTCATCCGTGCTATAATGCCACGGCTTATCTTCTGGAGATACATCATCCGCATGACTTTCCAAGATAAAGTTGCCCTCATCACGGGTGGTTCCAGCGGCATCGGGCTCGCGACTGCCAAAGCACTTGCCGGACGCGGCGCCCATGTGTGGATCGTAGCGCGTGATCAGGACCGGCTATCTGCGGCGTTAGCCCAAGTAAAAGCCGCACGCAGTAGTTCCTCACAGCGCTGTGAAGCCCTCTCGGCCGATATTTCAGACGCAGATCAGGCGGCTGTCGCCGTCGCACAGGTGGTCGAATCCGCCGGCGCCCCCGATTTGCTGATCAATTCAGCCGGGATTGTGTATCCGGGTTATTTTCAAACACTCAACCCGAAAATCTTTCGCCAACATATCGAGATTAACTATCTCGGCACGGTCTATGTCACGCAAGCCGCGGCACCCGGCATGACGGCCCGCGGTTCGGGCCACATCGTCAACATCGCTTCGGCGGCTGCGCTCTTGGGTGTTTACGGGTACACCGCGTACTGCGGCTCCAAGTACGCCGTACGCGGCTTTTCCGATGTCCTGCGTGCTGAGATGAATCCGTTGGGCGTGGGCGTCTCGGTCGTGTTCCCGCCAGACACCGATACGCCGCAATATGCCGGCGAGATGCCGCTCCGCCCGCAGGAGACCAAGCTCATCTTCGGAAACAGCGTGTTGTCTGCGGATGCCGTGGCTGCGACGATCCTCCAGGGCGTGGCGCGGCGGCGCTATATCATCACGCCGGGCATAGAAATGACGCTGTTGTACCGGCTGCTTGGGGCGTTGGGGCCCCTTCAATACCCGATCATGGACCGGCTGGTGGCTGGCGCACGGCGCAAAACAGGCGCAGCGGCCGCTGCACAGAAAAAGAAAGGTAACCTGCTATGAATGGCGACCTCCATATTGAGCCAGTCACCGACAAACGTGGCCTACTAGAGTTCGTGAAATTCCCTTTCAAACTCTATCGGGGTGATCCGAACTGGGTGCCCCCGCTGATCGAAGAACGCTTGGATGTCTTCAATCCGAAGAAAAACCCCTTCTGGGAGCATTCCCGCTGCCAGCTTTTCCTTGCGCGCCGGGCCAGCGAACTGGTGGGCACCGTCGCTGCGGTGGTGAACGATAACCATAACACAACACATAACGAAAAAATGGGATCCTTTGGCTTCCTGGAAACCATCAATGACCCCGCCGTCGCCGCGGCGCTCCTGGATGCGGCCGAGACCTGGGTCAAAGCCCAGGGCATGACCCTGATCCGCGGGCCGCTGAACCCCTCGGTAAACGACGAAATCGGCACCCTGATCGATGGGTTCAATGAGTCGCCGATTGTGATGATGACCTACAATCCTAGCTATGTTCCCGCACTCATCGAAGGCTGCGGCTACACCAAAGCCATGGATTTATTTGCCTGGATCTATAACATCGAAGAAGACCTGCGGAACGCGCCGGAGAAACTGGCCCGTGTCTCGGAAAAAGCCATGCAGAAGCAGGGCATCCACATCCGCAAGGTCGACATGCGCCACTTCGACCGAGATGTCGCGCTGGTCAAACAAGTGTACAACACCGCGTGGGAGCGTAACTGGGGCGCTGTCCCCTTGACCGACCACGAGACGGATCACCTGGCGGCCAGCCTGAAGCCGACGATTGATCCCAACTTGATTTTTATCGCCGAGACGGCGGATGGCAAGCCGGTCGGGGTATCATTGACGGTGCCCGATCTCCACCAGGCGCTCAAACGGTCGGGCGGCGGACACTATTTCCCGTTCGGTCTGCTGAAATTCCTGTGGCATCGCCGCCACATCGACCAATGCCGGCTGATGATCATGGGCATGGTCGAAGAATACCGCGGCCGCGGCGCCGATGCCGTCTTCTATCTTGAAACCGCCAAAGAAGCGTTGAAGCGCGGCTACCGACGCCTGGAAGGCTCGTGGATCCTGGAAAGCAACACGATGATGAACCAGATCATCGAGCGGCTGGGCGGCAAGAAATACAAGACGTACCGGGTCTACGAAAAGCAGCTATGAAGGTTCTCGTCACTGGCGGCGCCGGCTTTGTCGGCTCGCAACTGACCCGCGCATTGGTGGCGCAGGGCCACCAGGTGTGCGTGCTGCGCCGGGCCAGCTCCAAGACGTTGATGTTGGATGGCCTGCCGGTCGAACACCTATTCGGTGACATCCTGGAGCCGGAGGCGGTCAACCAGGCCGTTGCTGGCTGCGATCTTGTCTACCATGTTGCAGCCCTTTCCTCCTACTGGCGTGCCCAACGCGACCAGATCTACCGCGTCAACGTGGAGGGGACGCGCGTGGTGATGGCTGCCTGCCTCCAAGCGAGGGTGTCCCGGGTCGTACACACCTCCTCAGTGGCTGCCATCGGCGTGCGCCAGGATGCCCCCGCCGATGAGAATGCACCGTTCGACGCCTTCAGCGCGACCTGGGCCTATGCCGATAGCAAACGGCGCGCCGAGTTGGAGGTGCACCGAGCCATCGACCGTGGGCTGAACGCCGTGATCGTGAACCCCGCCGCCGTCATCGGCCCCGGAGATCACTACCGGATCTCCAGCAGCATGGTCATCGAGTTTGCCCGGCGCCCGATTCCTGCCGTGCCGCGCGGCGGCGTGTGTCTGGCCGATGTGGCGGCGGTGGTGCAGGGGCATCTGTCTGCGGCTGAACGCGGCCGCACCGGTGAGCGTTACATCCTGGGTGGGGAGAATCTCACCAACCTGGAAGTCGCCGCCACGCTGTGCGACATCGCCGGCCAGCGCCCGCCGCGCTGGACGATCCCGGATTGGGTGCTGGGCCCAGCCGCGTTGGCCGTCGACGCCTTCAACCGGATCAGCTCGCAACCACCGGTTGTGACCGGCGAACAATTTCGGCTGGCTGCCCGCAACGTCTTCTACGACTCCAGCAAAGCCGTGTGCGAGCTGGGTTATCCGCTGCTGCCCTTCCGCAACGCCGCGGAGCGGGCTTATACGTGGTATAAAGAGCACGGTTATCTGATGTAACCAACAGGTTTATGCGTTTTTGCTCATTATCAAGGGAGGACTTATTCATGGATCTATTCGACAAATGCTACGGCTTCACCGAAGCGAAAGAAGCCATCGCCGCAGGCTGGTATCCCTATTTCATCCCGTTGACCGGGAACGAAGGCACGACGGCCGTCTTCCAAGGCCGCCGGCTGATCATGTGCGGCTCCAACAACTATCTGGGGCTGACCACCGATCCGCGTGTGCGCCAGGCGGCCATCGACGCAATCCAAACTTACGGCACCAGTTGCACCGGCTCCCGTTTTCTCAACGGCACCCTGGAGATGCACCTACAGCTAGAGCACGAGTTGGCCGAGTTCGTGGGCAAGGAAGCGGCCCTGGTCTTCTCCACCGGCATGCAGGTCAACCTGGGCACCATCAGCGCGCTGACTGGCCGCGGCGACTACGTCATCCTGGACAAGGAAGATCATGCCAGCATCGTGGATGGCGCCAAGTTGAGCTATGGCGAAGTCAAACGGTTTGCCCACCAGGATATGGCTGAGCTGGAACGGCTGCTCGCCAAGCTGCCGCCGGAACGGGGCAAGCTGGTGGTAGTGGACGGCTTGTACAGCATGGAAGGTGACATCGCCCCGTTGCCCGAGTTGGCTCCGCTGTGTAAGAAGTATGGCGCCCGGCTGATGGTGGACGATGCGCATGCGATCGGCGTGCTGGGCGGCGGCCGCGGCACTGCGGCCCACTACGGCATGACCGACCAGGTGGATTTGATCATGTCCACCTTCAGCAAATCGTTCGCTTCGCTGGGCGGCTTCATCGCCGGCGACGAGCCGGTGATTCACTACATCAAGCACCATGCGCGCTCGTTGATCTTCAGCGCCAGCATTCCACCCTCCAATGCGGCCGCCGCGCTGGCCGCACTCAAGATCATGCG
>JAPKMS010000152.1 GCA_026645775.1 Anaerolineae bacterium | reverse complement strand
TGCAATCTTCAATCTGCTATCTTCAATCCGTGCGAACGGATCTGGCACGAACTTCTCCGCGGTCAAATCGGGCCGCCCCAGATAGCCGCGGGCCAGGCCGGCGCCGGCGATGTAGAGCTCGCCGGGGACGCCGATGGGGACGGGCTGCATCTGCCGGTCGAGCACATAGACGCGGACGTTGGCCAACGGGCGGCCGATGGTGGGGACGCGGGGGGCGCGGCGCGCAGTGGTGGTGGTGGAGTCGACAGCGCACTCGGTGGGCCCGTACATGTTGAAAAATTCGGTGGCGGGCGCCGCGGCCAATATGCGCCATGTAGGCGCGTCGAGGGCCTCGCCGCCGGGGAAGACCAGGCCGGGGGTCCAGCCCGCGCCATCCAGCAGCCCTGCGGCCAGCAGCAGCTTGAGCTGCGAGGGCACGCAGTCCAACTGGTCGATGCGCTGCCGACGGATGAACGCCAGCAGCGCATCGGCGTCGCCGCGAATCTCCTGCGGGATCACCACCAGCGTGTGGCCGTAGGTCAGCATCACCCACTGCTGCACCGAGGCATCGAAGGCCAGCGGTGCATTCAGGCTGATGCGCAGCGGACGGCCATCGTTGGGGGCGTAGGCCACGCGGTGGAGCGCCGTCGCCAGGTTCAGCGCCGCGCGGTGGCTGATCATCACGCCCTTGGGGCGGCCGGTGGAGCCGGAGGTGTAGATGATGTAGGCCAGGGTGTCGGGATTGTTGAATGTTGGCTGTCGACTGTCGAATGTGGGATGGTGGGCGATTTCCGGCCAGTCGGTGTCGAGACGAACGATACCGGATGGCGGCAAATCTGCGATCGTCAATCTGCCATCTTCAAGGATCCGTGCCTGCGTCACCACCACGCGGATGCCTGCATCCTTGATCATGTAGGCGATCCGCTCGGCAGGGTAGCTGGGATCCAGCGGGACGTAGGCGCCGCCGGCCTTCAGGATGCCGAAGATGCCGACCAGCGTCTCGACGGAACGCTCGGTAGACAGGCCGACGATGCTCTCTGGCCCGACACCGCGGCCGCGCAGGTGATGGGCAAGCTGGTTGCTGCGCCGGTCAAGCTCAGCATACGTCAGCGCGTTGGATCCCTCTGACGTTCCGTCCGCCGCCGCCGCAATGACTGCAATTGCATCGGGTGTGGCCGCGGCCTGGGCGGAGAAGCGGGTATGCAGCAGGGTGTCGGCCGGGAAGTCGGCCGCGGTGTCGTTCCATTCCTCCAGGATCTGATGGCGCTCGGCCGCGGTCAGGATCGACAGCAGCGTCACGGCGCCATCGGGATGGGCGACGATTTCCTCGAGCAGCGCCTGGAAGTTGCCGACCATCCGGGTCGCGGTGCCGGCGTCGAAGAGGTCGGTGTTGTACTCCAGCGCACCTCGCAGTACATCGGTGCGCTCCACGATATTCAGCGTCAGATCGAACTTCGCCGTCTTGGTATCCGGCTGCAGCGGGCTGAGGGTCAATCCGGGCAGGCTGAGGGCTTGCAGCGGCGCATCTTGCAGTGCGAACATGGCCTGGAACAGGGGTGTGTGGCTCATGTCGCGCTGGGGCTGCAACGCCTCCACCAGCATCTCGAACGGCACGTCTTGCCGCGCATACGCCTCGATGGCCGTGTTCTGAACCCGCTTCAACAACTGACGGAAGGTCAGCGCACCGGATGCGTCGTCGAAGCGGGTGCGCAGCACCAGGGTGTTGACAAAGAATCCGATCAGGCCCTCGATCTCCGGCCGGTTGCGCCCGGCGATGGGGGTGCCGATGCTGATGTCATCCTGGCCGGTGACGCGCGCCAGCAGGAGTTGGAACGCCGCGGCCAGGGTCATGAACAGCGTTGCACCTTCGCTGCGCCCCAGGGCCCGCAGCTTCCGGGCGAGCGCCTCATCGAGTGTGAAGGTCAAGCGCTCCCCGCGCAGCGTCTGCACCGCGGGCCGCGGCCGATCGGTCGGCAGCTCCAGCAGGGCCGGCGCACCCGCCAACTGCTGCTTCCAGTATGCCAGTTGTGCCTGGATGGGCGAAGCTTCGGCGCCCGCGCCGTCGCCTTCCAGCCAGCGCCGCTGCCAGGCCGCATAATCGGCGTACTGCACGGATAACGGCGGGAGATCGGCGGCCCGGTCGGCCACCCCCGCGTCGTACAACGCGGCCAGCTCCCGGATGAACACGCCCACCGACCAGCCGTCTGAGACGATGTGGTGCGTGTTGATCAGCGCGATATGTGCGTCATCTGCGACCCGCAGCAGCGTGGCCCGCAGCAGCGGCCCGGCTGCCAGATCGAACGGCTGCTGAGCCTCTGCTGCGGCCAGGCGCGCGGCCGTGTCCTCGCGTTCGGACTCAGGGAGCGCGCACAGATCGATCACGGTCAGCGGGATATGCAGTTCGGGCAGCACCACCGGCGCCACGACGCCGGCCGCGGTCGGGAAGAGGGTGCGCAGCACCTCGTGGCGCCGCACGATCTCGTTCAGGCTTTGCTCCAGCGCATCGATGCGCAGCGCACCCGTCAGGCGGACGGCGGCCGGTACGTTATAGAACGGGCTGCCCGGTTCGAACTGATCCAGGAACCAGAGCCGCTGTTGCGCGTATGAGAGCGGCAAGGGCCCGGTGCGCGGCGCCGGCTTGATCTCGGTAAACGGGCCGCGGGAAGACGCGGCATCCGCGTCGCCCTGCGCCAGCTCGGCTTCGGTGGGTTTATCGTAGCCCAGCCGGTGCGCGATGGCCCACGAGCGATCGCTGAGGGCGTCCTCGCGGGCAAACCGTTTCCAACGATCGGCGGCCCGGGGATCGATGCGGTTGCGTAGATAAAACTTGAAGTCGCCGACCATCTGATGATCGGGTCGGATGCCGGTGGTCATCTTGGCGCCGCTGTATGGGTCGAGCATATCGGCGTGGAACGGCACCTTCAGGAAGTCGCAGATGCCCTCCATCACGCGGCTCGGCTCGGCCAGTAGTTCCTCGAACCAGACGCGATGCTGCCGCTCCGGTTCGACGCCGGCCAGGAACCGCTCGATGTTCTCGTGCGCGACGGTGTACACCAGCTCTGCCAGCTCGCGCCGGCTGAACGGATGCGGATGTCGGAAGAACAGCTCTTCGAGCCGGGCCTCGATAAAGGATTGGACGACGCCGACCGGGTGTCGCAGCAAGTGGATGTAGTGGGCGTCCCGGAAATCGGTCTCGGCGCGGCGCAGGATCGCGGGATCCAGCGGGTAGGTGGGCGTCTTGTCGACCAGGATGCGCTCGCCGATCCACGCCTGGAGCTGCCGGTAGAAGCGTTTGACGCTCCAGTTTTCGGCTTCGCACCGGGCTATGATCGCCTCAGCTTCGGCGGGACTGCATTGTTTGATCTCCATCAGGGCCCGGATGGGGCCCTCTAGCCAGAACTCGTACTTGCCCGAAAACGCGGCGCGGCGCTCGGCCAGCGTGTTGAAGGAAAGGAGATCGAGCTCGGGCGGCGAGAACAGCCGGGGGTTGCCGGCCAGCATCACCCGCAGCAGCGTGGACCCTGACCGGGGCGGCGACAGCACGAATACCGCAGGGGGATTCGGGCCAGCACTCTCCGCTGGGTCGGCCTGCCGATCGGGCAGCGGCGGGATGAGCTGCCGGAACTGAGCAAAATACGCTTCATCCACAGCCCCCGTGGCCGAAGCGCGCATGGTTGCCGGGAGCGTTGCCGGCGCCGCGCCGGGGGCGGTCGCTCCGGGCGCCAAGGCGTTGATCCTGGCGACCGCGTCCGGGTAATACTCGTCCAGGTACAGGGCCAGCTCGGCCACGGTGGGCGCCATGAACAGGGCGCGCACGTGCGCAGTCATGCCCAACTCGTCCGCCAGCCGGTTGACCAACACCGCAGCTTGCAGCGAGTTGCCGCCCATCTCGAAGAAGTTGTCGTGGACGCCGACCCGGGCCCCACCCAGCGTCTCCTGCCATTTCTGCACCAGGAAGCGCTCGACGGCCGTTCGCGGGGCGACTTGCTCCTTGTCGGGTTCCAGTGTTGTCGGCTCCGGCGCAGGCAGTGCTTGGCGGTCCACCTTGCCGTTGGGATTTAGCGGGAACGCATCCATGAACACGAACGCGGCCGGCACCATGTACTCCGGCAGATGTTCCTTGAGATAGGTGCGCAGCTCGGCGGCGCTCAGCGTTGCGCCGGGCCTGGCCACCAGGTAGGCCACCACGCGGCGCTCGCTGCTGGTGACGCGATCGCCCCCGCCAGTGTCGGCACGCACCATCACGAATACCTGCCCCACGGCCGGATGCCGGCCTAGCATGGCCTCGATCTCGCCGAGTTCAATGCGGAAGCCCCGCACCTTCACCTGGTGATCGATGCGCCCCTGGAACTCGATGGTGCCATCGGGCAGCCAGCGGACGAGGTCACCGGTGCGGTAGAGGCGGGAACCGGTGATGGGGAGATGGGGAGAAGGGGAGAGGGGGAGAAGGCCGCGCCGTGTCTCCGCGTCTCCGTATCTCCCCATCTCCGCGTCCGCCGCAAACGGATCTGGCACGAACTTCTCCGCGGTCAAATCGGGCCGTCCCAGATAGCCGCGGGCCAGACCGTCGCCGCCGATGCACAACTCGCCGGACACACCCACGGGCACCGGCTGGAAGTGCCGATCCAGCACGTAAATCTGCGTATTGGAGAGCGGGCGCCCGATGGGAATCGTGGTGGCGTTGGCAGGCACTTCGCGCACCTGGTGCCACGACGCGTAGGTCGTGCTTTCGGTGGGCCCGTAGACGTGGAGCAGGCGCCTGGGCGGGCCTCCGTGCATCACCTCGCGCACCCAGCGCGGGTCCACCGCCTCACCGCCGAAAAGTACATGCTCCAGTGTTCGGAACGCATCCGGGGTCTCGGCGGCGATATGATTAAACAGTGCCGTGGTCAGGAACAGCGTGCTGATCTCTTGCTCGCGCAGGAAGGCGGCAAAGGCGCGCGGGGCGAGCGCGAGCTCTTTGCTCACCCCGATCAGTTGCGCTCCCCGCAGCAGCGCGCCCCAGATCTCGAACGTGGCCGCATCAAAGGAGGCGTTAGAGGCCTGCGCGATCTTATCCGATGGGCGCAGGTCGATATAGTTGGTGTTCATGACCAGGCGGGTGATGGCGCTTTGCGGGATCGACACCCCCTTCGGGATGCCGGTGGAGCCGGAGGTGTAGATCACGTATGCGAGGTTAGCCGGCGTCACCGCTGTGACCAGATTGGCGTCGTCGAAGTCGGCGAGCCATTCACGCTCGGTATCCATACGGATGATCTTGATGCCGGCCGCGGGCAATTGGTCGGCCAGGCTGGCCTGGGTCAACAGCACCGGCACCCGGCCATCTTGCAACATGAATGCCAGGCGCTCGGCGGGGTAGTCGATGTCGAGGGGCAGATATGCGCCGCCCGCCTTGATGATGCCCAGCAGCGCGACGATCAGATCCGCCGAGCGTTCCAGGTAGACCGCCACCAGCACGTCGGGTCCCACCCCCCAACTCTGCAAACAGTGAGCGAGCCGGTTCGCCTGGCGGTTGAGCTCGGCATAAGTCAGGGAGTGCGCCCCATAGGTCACGGCGATGGCGTCTGGCGTCCGAGCCACCTGCTCCTCGACAAGCTCGTGCAAGCAGCGCCCCCGCGGGTAATCGGTGGTGGTGTCGTTCCATTCGTCCAAGATCTGGCGCGCTTCTGACTGTGTAAGGATCGGGAGCAGGGCGATGCCCAGGTCGGGGGTGGCGGCGGCGCCTGCCAGCAGCGTCTGGAAGTTTCCGACCATGCGGGCCAGCGAACCGGCGGTCCAGAGGTCGGTGTTGTACTCAAAAGAACCGCTGAGCCCATCGGGGCCCTCGACCATGAACAGGGTCAGGTCGTATTTGGCAGTGCCGCTGTGTGTCTCGATGGGAGAGATGGTCAGGCCGGGCAGCCGCAGGGTCGTGGTTCCGCGTTGCTCCAGGTCAAACATCACCTGGTAGATCGAGGTTGTGCTCAGGCTGCGCTCGGGTCGCAGATCTTCCACCAGTCGGTCGAAGGGCAGTATCTGGTGCACTTGCGCGCCCAGCGCCCGCTCGCGTACGCGGCGCAGCAGCTCGCGGAAGCTCGGCTCGCCGGCTACGTCTGAGCGCATAGCCTGCGTGTTCACGAAGAAGCCGATGAGTGGCGCCGCTTCGGGACGGGTGCGGCCGGCGATGGGTGTGCCGACGCAGAAATCTTCTTCATGCGTGTAGCGATACAGTAACATCTCGAACGCAGCCAGGAGCGTCTGAAACAAGGTCGCATGCTCCTGGCGGGCGAGCGCGGCCAGGCCTGCGGCGACCTGCGCCGGCACGGCAAAGGACGCCACCGCACCGTTAAATGTCTGCACAGCCGGCCGGGGCCGGTCAGTGGGAAGTTCCAGCACCGGCGGGACGCCGCGCAACTGCTCGCGCCAGTAGGCCAGTTCATGCCCAAGGTCGGGGCCGGTCAGGAAGTCGCGCTGCCATTGCGCATAGTCTGCGTATTGGATGGGCAGCGGCGTCAGCGGGGACGCGCTGCCTGCGCCGTAGGCCGCATACAGCAGACCGATTTCGCGCACCAGCACCCCGGTAGACCAGCCGTCGGTGATGATGTGGTGCAGCGTCAGCAGGGCGATGTGCTCATCTTCGGCGAGCCGCAACAGGCGGACGCGCAACAAGGGGGCCCAGGTCAGGTCGAAGGGCTGGCGCGCCTCGGCGGCGGCTCTCCGCCGTGCCTCTGCTTCGATCGCGGATGGGTCCCGCAGGGCGCCATCCGGCCCACGCCGCAGGTCTTCGACCTCCAGGCGCAGCCGCAACTCCGGGATAATGCGCTGAACTGGGTTTCCGCGCTCGGTGACGAAATAGGCGCGCAGCACCTCGTGCCGCTGCACGATCTCGTTGAGGCTGGCCTCCAGCGCCTGTACATCGAGCCGGCCCACCATCCGCAATGCGAGCGCGATGTTGTAGAACGGGTTTTCGGGCTCAAGCTGGCTCAGAACCCAAAGCTGCTCCTGGGCGAAAGAGAGCGGGTAAAGCTCCTGCTGTGCGCGGGGGGAGATGGTCGGCTGTGCGGTCGCGCCCCTGGCCTTTTCCTTTAACCTGGCCTGGAGCAGCGCCCGTTTTTCGGGCGACAGCTCGGTGACCCGGCTTGCAAGCTCAGTCATCGGAGTGCTCCGTTTCTCTCACAGTGGGGCGCCGGCCAGCAGGTCGCGCGCCTCATCATCGGAGATGTTATCCAGCTCGCGCAGCAACTGGGTGAGCTCATCCTCGCTGGCCTGCGCCAGCAGGCCCTGCTCGATGGCGTTTGCGATTCCTGCCACCGTCGGCGTCTCAAACAGCCGGCGGAGCGACAAGTCCTGCGGGTAAATCTCGCGTGTCCGGGCCAGAATCTGCGTGGCGAGGAGGGAGTGCCCGCCCAGATCGAAGAAGTTATCCTCCACGCTGATGCGCGTCACGCCCAACACCTGGGCCCAGATGGCTGCCAGGTCGGCTTCGATGGGGGTGCGGGGTGGGATGTATGGCGCATCGCTCTGTATCTCATCAGGCGCGGGCAAGGCCCGCCGATTCACTTTGCCGCTGGCCGTGAGCGGTAGCTCGGCGAGGAACACGAAAGCGGCTGGCGTCATGTACGCCGGCAGTTTCGCGCTCAAGTGGGCGCGCAGGTCGGCGGGCGTCGGCGTAGCGGCGTGGTGGGCGGGGACGATGTACGCGACCAGCCGTTTTTGGCCATGACTTTCGGCGCGCGCTTCCACCACGGCCTCGCCCACACCGGGAAGCTCCGCCAGCGCGGCTTCGATCTCGCCCAGCTCGATCCGGCACCCCCGGATCTTAACCTGCCGATCGTTCCGACCCAGAAATTCGATGTTCCCATCCCGCAGATAGCGGACCTGATCGCCCGTGCGGTAGAGGCGGGAGGAAGATTGAAGATTGAAGATTGAAGATCGCGTGCCTTGCGGGATTGAATCTGCCATCTTCAATCTGCCATCTTCAATCATAGCAAACGGGTTCTGCACGAACTTCTCCGCGCTCAGCTCCGGCCGGTTGAGATAGCCGCGGGCAATGCCGACGCCGCCCAGGAACAACTCGCCGGGCACGCCGATGGGAACCGGCTGGCCGTGCGAGTCCAGGATATAGGTGGTGCGGTTGGGCAGCGGCCGGCCGATGGGGAGGCGCGCGGACCGCTCGAACCAATCACTGGGCACCTCGAACGTGGTCGCGGTGATCGTGGTTTCGGTCGGTCCGTAGGCGTTGAGCAGTCGCGTGCCGCGGGCCGGCGTTTGCTGCCACAAGCGCAAGCTCTCCGGAGCGAGGACATCACCGCCGCTGATGACCAGTTTGAGTTGGTCGGGCGGCAGCGCCTGCTGTGTTTTGCTCCATTCCTGCAGCGCCTGGTGCCAATAGGCCGGCGGCAGGTTGATCACGTTAAGCCCGTAGCCGGCGATCACTGCCGGGAGATCGGCCGGCGGCCAGATTTCCGGCCCGCGCACCACCAGCGTGCCGCCGCTGGTGAGGGTAGCCAGGATCTGTTCCAACGCTTGGTCGAAGGTGAGCGCGGCGAATTGCAGCACCCGGTCGCCCGCCCGCAGCCTGAAGTGTGCGGCCACGTCGTGCAGATGCTGCGCGAGCGTGTTTTGTTCGATCAACACACCCTTGGGCTTGCCCGTGGAGCCGGAGGTGTAAATGACGTAGGCGAGGTGGGGGGTGGTTAGTTGGTTGGTTACTGGGGTGGCCGGCATCTGGGCGATGGTCGGCCAGTCGGTATCGAGCGAGACGAGATGAGAGCCTGCCAAATCTTCAATCTGTAAGCCATAATTTGCAATCACCCGTTCCTGCGTCAGCAGCACCCGGGCGCCCGTATCCTCCAGCATAAACCGCAGGCGCTCCGGTGGATAAGCGGGGTCCAGGGGCAGGAACGCGCCGCCGGTTTTCAGCACCCCCAGGATCGCCACGATCATGTCGAGCGAACGCTCCATCGCGATGCCGACGATTTGATCGGGCGCTGCGCCCAAGCTGCACAGATAGTGGGCAAGCTGATCGGTCCGCCGGTTTAGCTCGTCGTATGTCATGTCCGGCGCACCCGTAGCGTCAGGGCCCTCGGCCAGCAGCAGGGCGATGGCCTCCGGTTGGCGCTGCGCCTGCGCCTCGAACATCTGCGCCGTGGTCCGCGTCTCGCGCTCGCCCGTGGCGGTGCTGTTCCAGGTGTCCAGGATCAGCGTCCGCTCGGCCGTGGTCAGCAGCGGCAGCTTGCTGAGATGCTGGCCGGGGGCGGCCACGGCTGCCGCCAGCAGCACCTGAAAGTGGTCGACCAGGCGCGCTGCGGTGTCCGCATCGAACAGGTCGGTGTTATAGTTCAGGAAGCCGCCCAGGCTATCGGGGCTGTATTCCATGGACAGCGCCAGATCGAACTTGGCGGTGCCGCCGTCTACGCGCAGCGGGCGCACGGTCACGCCCATGCCGGGCAGGCGCAAGGCCTGGAGCGGCGCAGCCTGCAGATCGAACATCACCTGGAAGAAAGGCGAGCGGCTCATGTCGCGCGTCGGCTGCAGCGTCTCTATCAGCATCTCGAATGGCAGATCCTGGTGGGCGTACGCGCCGAGTGCGACCTCCTTCACCTGCGCCAGCAGGGTGCGGAAGGTGGGTGGCCCCGCGGCTTCGTCGAGCCGGGCGCGCAGCACCAGCGTGTTCAGCAAGAAGCCGATGAGCCCCTCGGTTTCGGGCCGGCTGCGATTGGCGATGGGCGTGCCGACGCAGATATCGTCCTGGCCGGTGTAGCGGCTCAGCAGGGTTTGCAGGCCCGCAAGCAGCGTCATAAACAGCGTGACGCCCTCGCGTTGGCTCAGCGCCTCCAGCCCCTCGTGCAGCTTGCGTGGTAGCTCAAACCAGACATTGGCGCCGCGGGAGGTTTGCACCGCCGGCCGCGGCCGATCGGTGGGCAGCGCCAGCGGCTCGGGCTCGGGGGTGAGTTGTCCGCGCCAGTAGGCCAACTGCTCTTCGCGTTCGGGCCCGGCCAGCCAGGCGCGCTGCCAGACCGCGTAGTCCGCGTATTGGATCGCCAGCTCAGGTAACAGCGTGGCGTCCGCGGGCGCCTCGCCGTCGCGGCCGTATGCCTGGTACAGTGCGGCGATCTCGTGGATCAATACTCCCACCGACCAGCCGTCCGAAATAATATGGTGCATCGTGAAGAACAGGATGTGTTCCTGGTCGCCGGTGCGCAGCAACTGGGCACGCAGCAGGGGTCCTGGAGCCGCGTCGTCCAGGTGAAACGGCTGGCGGGCCTCCGCCAGCGTCAGCCGACTGATTTCGGCGTGCTGTGCGGCTTCATCTGGCAGGCCGCGCAGGTCGGTGACGGGGATCGTCAGTGTCAGTGCCGGACGGATTCGCTGCACCGGCACGCCATCTTGGTGACTGAAGACGGCGCGCAGGATCTCGTGGCGGCGCACCACCGCGTTCAGGCTGCTCTCCAACCGCGCGGGGTCCAGCACGCCGTTGAGCTGTACGGCGGCAAAGTTGTTGTAAAGCGGGCTGCCGGGGTCAAGTTGATCCAGAAACCACAGCCGCTGCTGTCCAAAGGAAAGCGGCAGCGGCTCATCGTCGCCGCGCGGGATGCGCGGGATGGCGGCCAGCAGGCCCGTGCGCGCCCCGGCGTCTGCCGGCTGTGCCGCGTCCGCAGCGTGCGCCGCGTGCACCAGGCCGGCCAGCCCTGCCACAGTGGGCGTTTCGAAGAGCTTGCGCAGCGGCACTTCGACCTGGTACGTGTCGCGCAGCCGCGAGACGAGTTGGGTCGCCAGCAGCGAGTGCCCGCCCAGCTCGAAGAAGTCATCGTGGACGCCGATGGGCCCGATCCCCAGGACTTGCTCCCAGGCGGCCGTGATCGCGCTTTCAACCGCATCGCCGGGCGCGACGTAGGCCGTGTGCAGGTTGGGCCGCGGGTGGCGCGCTGCACCGGGGGACGGTTCGGCGTCGCCCGGTGCTGATGCTCCCGGAGTCTCGGCCACCGCCGAGTGTTGCGTCCAGCGTGCCAGCCGTGAGGGCAGATCGGCTGTGGCGATGAGAACTTGCGGCTGATCCGCTAACGTCAGCAGCCGGTCGAACGCATCGACGCCTTCCTCTGGGGTGATGGCGAATTCCGCGGCACCGGACGGCAGACGGGGCAGGTCAGCCTCGGGAAGCTGCCAACCGTCCCAGGCCGCGCTGATCCAAGGCGTGGCGCCGCCGGCCCGGCTCTGTGCGGCCGCGAATGCATCCATGAAGCTATTCGCCGCGGCGTACGCAGCAAATCCCAGCCCGCCCAGCGTCGTCGAGATCGAAGATTGCAGGATCACGAAATCCAGAGGCCGGCCGGCCAGCGCGTTCGCCAAGGCCAGGGTGCCTGCCACCTTGGGCCGAAACTGCGCCAGAAGCTCGGCGTGGCCGGTCTCGGTGATCGCTTTCACCGCGGCCTGGCCGACGACGCCTGCGGCGTGAATCACGCCGTGCAAGGCGCCAAACCTGGCCTCGACTTGGGCCAGCGCCGCACTCAACTGCGCCGTGTCAGCAACATCGGCGCTGAGCAGCAGCACTTCGCCTCCCAGCGCCTCGATCCGGCGCATTTGAATGATCTTGCGCGCGGTTGGATCGGCCTCGGCGTGCTGCACTAGCCAGGCGTCCCAGGCCGTCCGTTCGGGCAGCGCCGACCGATCCAGCAACGCCAGCCGCGCCTGGACCGTGCGCGCCAGATGCTCGGCGAGCAGCCCGCCGATGCGTCCCAGGCCGCCCGTGATGAGGTAGACGCCGCGCTCGCGCAGTCGGACGTCGCCCGTCTGGGGCAGACCGGGGCGAGCCGGCTCAAAGGCCTGCGTCCAGCGGTGCCGGCCGCGGTAGGCCACCACCGGTTCTGCCGTGTCGCCCGTCAGCTCGGCGACCAGCGTGCGCGCGTCCGGCGCGGCCGCGTCGACGATGCGGCAGGTGATGTTCGGGTATTCCTGCGGGATCACGCGAACCGCGCCCAACACGAGGGCTCGCTCTGGGGCCAGCGCTTCACCGCCGGTGACGTCGAAGACCCCGGACGTAACGATTACTATCCGCAGTGCCTTGCCTCCACCGTGTTTTCCCCAGGCCTGCGCCAAGGCGAGCAAGCTCACAAGGCCGCGCACCTGGCCAATCTCGAAGACGTCTGGGTTCGCGTCGGCCGGTGAAGTCCACAGATGCGCCACGCCCGCGGGCAGCCTGTTTGCTGACTTCAGCGCCTCCACCAGCCGTTCGTAATCGTCTCGGACGCCCGGCCGGACGACGAAGCCGTGCGCGGTTAGCGAGAATCGCGCGCCGGGGGTGACCGTGATCACCTCGTCGCCGACAGCTCGCAGGCCATCGGCTGCCTGACCGCCTGTCGGGTCGTCGCTGAACAGCAGCCAGCGCCCTCCCGTCTCGCCGCGGGCGGCCGCGACGGGCAGCGCCATACGGCGCCAGGAGGGCAGATAGAACCAATCGGCCGGGTCCGGTTGTTTGCGGGGCGTCGCGCGCGCCCCGCGGGACGCGTCGCGGCCGCCCGGTGTGGGCGCCACCCAGTACCGCTCGCGCTCGAACGGGTAAGAAGGCAGCGGCACACGCTGGCGGCGCTCGCCGGCGTAGAAAGCGCCCCAATCGGGCTGCACGCCGGCCAACCACATCTGGCCCAGTGCAGAGAGCGTAAATTGCTGGTCTTC
>JAPKMS010000151.1 GCA_026645775.1 Anaerolineae bacterium | reverse complement strand
GCTACGACAGTTGGAACGTCTTATCCCACCTAGCCAGCCGCAGGCAACGGCGGCTTAGCTTGATGCCTATGGGGTCCGCCCCTCGATTTCGTCCAGCTCGGTGTGGCACACCCCGCACGCCGACACGCGCACCAGGATCTCGCCGGGGCCCGGCACGGGGTCGGACAGATCAGCGAGGTGGAGCGGGTTCGGGTTCTCATCGAGCCGGCACAGGGCCGGGAGAATCATCGCGCGCATGGGTCAGCCAACGCCATCATTCTTCGCCCTGAAACAGAGCCAGCAGGTCTTGGTCCTCAACGACATACTTGGTTGAGTCTTCTCGTATCGCCACCCGAGACTCTGCGCCTCTTGCTGTTGTTGACTCTGCTGTGGATTGGGTACTCACGCGGCGCCGATATGCCTCCTGGAGCGCGATGTAGTGCGCCACAAGCTTCTGTGGATCGTGGTCAAACTGCTGGGAGATTCGGTGGCGCACCGCCCGGATCCTGGCGATGGTAGGATCATCCTTCGGCTTCATTTTCATTTGATCCTCCCAATAACTCCAATGGCGTGACAAGCGCCGGAACATACAACCCAAGCAACGTATTTACCCGCCTGATGTGACCGAATTTGTTCGCGTTCGCCAGGTGATTGCAGTTCCAGGTCAGCAAGAAATCGCACTTGTGATACGATGCCAGCGCAAGATGCAGGGCGTCACCTACAGGGTCATCAGGCATCACTTTGTGACGGATATATGCCTGAACGATCTCGCCAATCTCTGGTTCGATTTCAACCAGTGGAAGGCGACTCATCATCTTCACGGCCATATCCCTGCTTGGATAGTCGCCCTGCGCCAGTTCTTCCAACACGGCAATACTTGTCACAAGATCGTAATCATCACCGGCACTGTCCCACCATTGTCGCGTCCACTGTCTGCGCGCCACCATATCCGGCTCAGAGCGAGTCTCGTAGTAGAAGCTGGGGATAGTGGTCTCGATGTAGACTTTTGCCCTCATCACACACCTTGTATCACGGCACTGTTCCAGCGTCAAGCCACTCGCACAAAGGTGGAATCAGCGAATGGGGGCCTATTGGGTCAATAGTTTCTCTGCGATCCCCGCTACCGCCACGCTGACCGCCGCGTCCGCGGGCAGTTCGACCAGCGGCCGGCCCGCGCCGTCGAACTCGACGAGCTGCGGGTCGTAGGGCACTGCGGCGAGCAGCGGGATGCCCATCGCCTCAGCCTTCGCCCGGATCGCCGGGGGCATCTCGCCGATGACGCGGTTCACCACCAGGTAGGTGTTGCGGACGTTGATCTCCAGCTCCCGGCTGAGCGTCAGCATCGCCTCGGCCGCGGCCATGCCGCGCAGGCTGGCGTCGCTGATCAGCAGCAGATGGTTCACATCGCGCGTCGTGCGCCGGCTCAGGTGCTCCATGCCGGCCTCGTTGTCCATCACCACGTAATCATAGCCCGCGTTGATGCCATCCATGATGCTGCGCAGCATGTGGTTGGCCGCGCAGTAGCACCCCTGCCCCTCCGGCCGCCCCATCGCCAGCAGGTCGCAATCGTCCCCTTCTTCGACGGCCATGCGCACGGCGTAGTTGAGCCAGTCCTGGCGCGACTGGCCAGGCGTCACCCCGGTGCGTGAATCCTCGCGGATGTCGCCGATGGTTTGCACCAACGACATGCCCAACACAAGATGCAGGTTGCTCGAAGGGTCGGCGTCAATCGCCAGAACTTTCTTGCCCGGCTCGTGCTGGATCAGATAACGGACCAACAGACCGGAAAGGGTGGTCTTGCCCGTGCCCCCCTTGCCGGCAACGGCGATCGTGATGGTCATCTATAACTCCGTTAGAAATCTTCCGCGTGCCGTTTCAGAAAATTCACCAGCACGATCATGTCCAACGTTTCGCCCTCGGGGGTCATGAAAAGATCCCTGAACGCGAACTGGCGCTCGAAGCCGAGGCGCTCGAAGGCGTGGATCACCTGCGGCCGGCTCTCAACGATCTCGGCGAGCACCTGGTGCAGGCCCAGTTTGCGCGCGATCTCGAGCTGGCCCTTAATCATGGCCGCACCGAGGCCGTGGCGCCGGAACTCCTTGGCCAGGAAGATGCGGATCTCAGCCGTATGTCGGGTGAAGCCCTTGCCCAGGTGCAAAGTCGAGTTGCCCACGATCCGATCACCAACGACGGCCACCAACGGAAAGACGTTGGCGTAGTCCGGCTGCTCGGCCCAGCCTGCCACCACATCGGGGTCGGCGATGTTGCTGCGGAAATACTGAGTTTCCTCCGCGGGCAGATTAGCGAACAGAGCGATCAGTGAATCCTTGTCCTTCGGAATGAGTGGCCGCAAGACGACCCGCATACCATCCGGCAGCGTGATGAGGTGGCGGTAGAGCATCAGTTGTTCGACCCCCGCGGTCGGCTTCGTGACATCCATGCAACCCTCCTTCAACGGGCCTTCTCAAAGACCGCCGCGACCGACGGAAACTGCCCCATGTCGGTGTGTGGCAGGAACAATGCCGAGGTAAACGCATCGTAGAAAGTGTTATCGGCCGAAAGCTCCAGATAGGTCATCATGCCTGCAACGGCGCTCAGGTGTGCGCGCACATCGCGCCGCAACAGCGCCATGTACGCGCCGCGGATAGCCGTATTGCCCAGGAAGCGGAAGCGATCCCAGGGCGACGCGCTGCCGGGCGGTGCGGGCAGGTCAGGGAGCAGGCCGATCTGCACGGCCTTTTCCACGTTGATGTACTGGCCGAACGAGCCGCCGATAAGCATCTGCGAGACGTCGGCCAGATCCACGCCGATGCTCTGCGCCATCACGGTGAAGCCGGCGTAAATTGCCGCCTTGGCACGCATCAGGTTGTCAATGTCCACCTTGGTGAGCGCGATATCGCGGCCGTGCGCGGTCTCGTTGCCCCACGCGATCACATACTCCGGGCCGTGCTCGCCCTCGCGGATGCGCGGGGATGCCCCCACCCGCAAGTTGCCGGCCCGATCGACCACGCCGGTGACAAACATTTCCGCCAGCAGCGACAGCAGCCCCGAACCGCAGATCCCCTTGGGTTTCTCCGTCCCGCGGCCGATCACGCGGTAAGCCGGGTCCAGGGTTTCGTTGTTGATCCAGACTTCCTCAATGGCGCCTGCCGTCGCCCGCATGCCGCATTCGACGCCCGCGCCCTCGAACGCCGGGCCGGCCGAACAAGCACAGGTGACCAGCCAGTCGGCGTTGCCCAGCACCGTCTCACCGTTGGTGCCCACATCGATGAATAACGTCAACTCGGCCGCCTCATCCATCCGGGTGGAGAGTACACCCGCGCTGATGTCCGCGCCGACGTAACTGGCGACGCCGGGCAAACAATCAACCACCGCCTGCGGATGCGCGGCCAGCCCCAGCTCACCGGCGGTCAAGGTCGGCACATGATTCATGACCGGGATGTACGGCGCCAGGCGGATGCTTTCGGGCGGGACAGCCAGCAGCAGGTGGATCATGGTGGTGTTGCCTGCGACCGCCAGCTTGAAGATTTCGTCCGTGCCCGCACCCACCTGCCGGCACGCAGCCTCCAGCAGCCGGTTGATCGTGCCGACCACCAGCCCCTGCATCTCGGTCAGCCGCTCGTCGCGTTTGGCGTAGATGATGCGGGAGATCACGTCCTCGCCGCGCGCGATCTGGCCGTTATAATCCGCAGCCTGCGCCACGACCTCGCCGCTCTCCAGGTCCACCAGCCACACGGACACGGTCGTCGTGCCGATATCCACCGCAGCGCCAAAGTTGCGGTCGGTTCGGTCGCCGGGCAGCAGCGCCAATAGCTGCGGCGGGCCATCGGGCCGATCCCAACTGTCCAGCGCGACCACCGCGGTCACCTCCCACGGCGCCGACCCCTCGTCCCAGAAGCCGCTCTCGGGTGAATCCTCCGGCGATGGGCAGTTTCCCCCGCGGAGGACATCCGGCATACAGCGCAGCACGTCCAGGGCGGCCTGGGGACGGGGTACGCCCAACGCGGCCAGGGCGCGGGTCACGCGCGCCCAGTCGTCGGTTTGATCGGCCAGATCCGGCGGGTCGAGGCGCAGGAAGTAGCGCTGAATGGGCTGCTGACGCCGCGAGTCGTAGTCAAACGGCACCTCGACCTTGGCCGCGGTCTTCTGCGTGGTCAGCCGGCGTTCGATGGCCTCCTGCGGCGGCACCGTCACCCACGCGTCCCCTTCGATCACCGTCTGGCACGCGAGCGCATACCCCGCAGCCACATCCTCGGGATCGAGGCGGATGGTGGAACGGCGGCGCACCGCAGAACGCGCATCATCCACGATCACCGCGCAGCGGCCGCAGCGCCCCTGCCCGCCGCACGGCTGGTTCAGGTCGAACCCGGCCAGCCGCGCGGCCTCCGACAGCGTGCTGCCGGAGGGGACGGTGACGGCGATATCGCCGGGGGTGAAGTGGACGGAGTAAATAGTCATGGCTGGTCAGGGGTAAACTAGTAGATTGGTAGATTGGTACCTGGCGGATCTACCGATGGGCAGCAATTCACCAGCCACCAATTTACCAGTTTACCAATTTACCAATCTTCTACCCCACGTTAAACAACGCCTCATCCATCAAGAACGCATGAATATCGGCTGCGGCGCGTTTTCCGGCGCCCATCGCGCTGATGACGGTCGCGGCGCCGGTCACGACATCACCGCCGGCCCAGACACCGGGCTTCTTGGTGCGGCCGGTCGTCTCATCGGCAACGACGGTGCCGTGCTTGGTGCGCTCCAGGCCCACCGCCTGGTTGAAGACGATCGGGTTCGGGCTGGTGCCCAGGGCAAAGATCACCGTATCCATCGCCATCTCGAACTCGGAGCCCTCGATGGGGACCGGCGACCGGCGGCCCGACGCATCCGGCTCGCCGAGCGCCATGCGCATGCAGCGGATCGCCCGCACGCGGCCCTGCTCGTCGCCCAGGATCGCCACTGGATTGGTCAGGAAGTCGCAGATGACGCCTTCCTCCACGGCATGATGGAACTCTTCCGCGCGGGCGGGCACCTCGTCGCGCGAGCGGCGGTAGACGATGTGCACCTCGCCCGGCTGCTCCGCCGCTGACGAACCAGGTTTCTCGGAGAAACCTGGTTCGTGCGCCTGCAAATGCTGCAGGCGCAGGCTGCTGCGCGCGGCGTCCATTGCGACGTTGCCCGCGCCGACAACGGCCACCTTGCGGCCCACCTTCACCGGCGTGTCGTACTCGGGGAAGCGGTAGCCCTTCATCAGGTTGACGCGGGTGAGAAACTCGTTGGCCGACATCACGCCGTTCAGGTTGATGCCGGGGATGCGCATGAAGCTCGGCAGGCCCGCGCCCGTGCCCATGAAGACCGCGTCATACTCGTTCAGCAACTCGTCCAGCGTGTACGTGTTGCCGATGACGTGGTCGGTGCGCAGTTCAATGCCCAGGTAGTCGGCCGCGGTACGGATCTCGGCCCGGATGATACTCTTCGGCAGACGGAACTCCGGGATGCCGTAGACCAGCACCCCACCGGGCACGTGCAGCGACTCGAAGATCGTCACCTTATGGCCCAGCTTCGCCAAGTCGACCGCGCAGGTCAGGCCGGCGGGGCCGGAGCCGACCACGGCCACCTTGCGGCCCGTGGCGGCGGCGGGCGGCTCCGGCTTGAGCTGTTCCCGCAAGGCGTAGTCGCCCACGTAACGCTCCAGCCGGCCAATGGCGACCGATTGCCCCTTTTTGCCCACGATGCAGTTCGCCTCGCACTGCGATTCCTGCGGGCACACGCGGCCGCAGATCGCGGGCAGGTTATTCTTCACCTTCATCGCGTCGACCGCGCCGGGCAAATCGCCCTCGCGCAGCGCCTTGATGAACTGCGGGATCTGCACCCCAACCGGGCAGCCGTCCACGCAGTGCGGCTTGGCGCATTGCAGACAGCGTTCAGCCTCTGCCAGGGCATCTTCCCACGCGTAGCCCAGGGCTACTTCCTCGAAATTACCCGCGCGCACCTCCGGCTCCTGCGCCGGCATCTCGTGCCGCTGGATTTGCATACGTTCTCGGTTGGAAAGCGGAGACATGCTTGTTTGCTCCAAAAGGTGTTGTAGTGGGGATTGGGGGCCAGGTACTGGGGACCAGGGACCAGGAGCACGCCTTCTCACACTTAGTCCCTAGTTCCTGATCCCTAATCCCTAGTCCGTAATCCCTACCCGATCCAGGTTACACACGTGGTCGCGCGCCTGCTGCCAGTGCTCGACGGCGGCCTGCTCCTCGTCCCGGTAGTACTGGACGCGGGACATCAGGTTCGCCCAATCCACCTGATGGCCGTCGAACTCCGGGCCGTCCACGCACACGAACTTAGCGCCCTCGGTCATCGCGACGCGGCACCCACCGCACATGCCCGTGCCGTCGATCATGATGGAGTTCAGGCTGACGATCGTCGGCACGTTGAACGGTTGGGTGGTCCACGACACAAACTTCATCATGATCGTCGGCCCGATGGCCCACACCTTGACGACCTCGCCAGGCCGTGCGGTCAGGATTTCCTTGAGTGGCTCAGTGACCAACGACTTGCGGCCATACGAGCCGTCATCGGTGCAGACGATCAGCTCATCGGAGACCGCGGCCATCTTGTCTTCCCAGAAGAGCAGCTCTTTGGTGCGCGCACCCATGATCACGATGACACGATTCCCGGCCCGCTTCAGATCGCGCGCGATGGGATACATCGGCGCGATGCCCACGCCGCCCGCCACGCAGACCACCGTGCCGTACTCTTCGATCTCGGTGGGGTGGCCCAGCGGCCCGGCGACGGAGTAGAAACCGTCCCCGACGTTCAGGGTGCCCATCTGGATCGTGGATTTGCCCACTTCCTGGAAGATCAGGGTGACGGTGCCAGCGACGGGGTCGTGATCGGCGATGGTGAGCGGGATGCGCTCGCCCTGCTCATCGACGATAACGATGACGAACTGTCCCGCCTTGGCATTACGCGCGACGTGCGGCGCTGCCACCACCATCAGCTTGGTCACGTCGCTGAGGACTTGTTTTTCGAGGATTTTGTACATGGCAATTCCTGCTTTGTTCAATAGTGATATCTACAAGCAGCAATCGTGATAGCCTCGTCGGTCACCTTGTAGACCAATCGATGCTCATCATTGATTCGCCGCGACCAATAGCCAGCCAATTCGTGTTTCAGCGGCTCCGGTTTGCCCAGCCCCATGAAGGGGCTCCGTTGAATATCTCGGATCAATTCCACGATTTTGATATAGATCCGTTTGTCTTGGTTCGCCCAGTTCGTGAAGTCCTCAAACGCGCCCCCTTCAAAGACTACACGTCTCATTGTTGAGAATCCATTGGCACTTCGACCAGGTTCCTGCCGGCTTCGATGTTCGCGAGCGCTTCCCGCAGCCGCAGACTGTTTGCCTCAGACTGAAGAAGATACGCGGTTTCATCTACAGGACTAACCGTGATTTCTACTTCCTGATCTCCAAACAAAGTCTTCAGAGACTCCAGGAACTGGCTATTCAGATCCTTTGCCTTCAATCGGTAAGTTGTGTACATAGTTTCTATCCCCCCGCTTTAGCCCCCAATCAAGTATCCACATACCCCATTTGACTTCGCATTACTCCGAACCTACGACTGGCTCGACCTCACCACCTAATCACTTCTCAGATCTGGGGGCACTTTTCGCAGGATCAGTTGTCGCATATTTTTCAACTTCATAGGATTGCATCATCAGTGCCTTGACGACCGCTGCTTTCGTGACGTTCTTCAAGCTGTCAGCCTGGGCATCGTCTCGGATGGTATCGAGGATTTGCATGGCCATCCCAACCAAGTTGATGCGCTCCAGCGTTTTGGTGTAATCCACCGCCTGCTGCATTGTTGAGCGATAGACAAGCAGGAACGTAGCTCCCACGAACTCAGTGATGACACCGGCAAGGACGGCGATAATTGCTGGCAGATTGCTTTGCGGGGTCTGAAGTGCAAACACGATTCCAAAGACGATGATCATGAAGCCCACGATCATGATCACTACAGTTAGCCAGAAAATTAACGTTACCTGGCTAAGGTTCCGATTGAAGTAGGCTTGGAGGGTAACGCGCGCCAGATCCCACGCCGCGCTCATCCTTTCTGGTTGCATCTCAAGTTTTGCTTCAGCTTCATCGATCTTCTTACTATATTCTTGCTCTCCACGTCGTAAAGAAAAGTATATTTTGGAGGACCAAAAAAATAGGGCGAGTAATAGAAGAACCGCCGTAATCGTGGGTGAGTCAAAAAACAAAGGCGTTAGCAAATCCACCAGCGCCCAGAATCCTCCCCAGAGATCTTGAATTGCTCTTGTAATTGTATCCATAATCGCATTCCAGACCCAGCATCTCATCAGACTCATTGAGTGATAATTGACTACCCCAGACGCACAGGCCGTCGATTTTTGCACTACCTGACTTGAGCACCATCAGAGTGCACGAGAGTGCATGCTATCATGAGCAGTTCTTGGTGGATTGGCGAGTTGGTAGATTGAGGGCTTGCGCCTCCCAATCTACCAACCACTACTCTACCCGTTCACCACGCCGTCTTCAAATACCGCGGCAAATCCACCGCCTCGCGCGGCCCCACCTTGATCTGCCAGCCGGGCAGCTCCTCTTCGAGCTCGCCCATCAACACCGCGACGTGACCCGGGATGACCACCTTGCGGTGGCTCACCTTCTCGGCGATCCCGGTCGTCTTCACCGTCTTGGCGATCTTCTCGGCGTCGAACTTGCCCGCGGCCCAGGCGGTGAGCACGCTCATCCCTTCGGCATCGGCCACCAGGAGCCAGCCGGGCAGACCGCTGGACTCCAACTCATTCGCCACCGCAAAATAGGTGATGGAGAAGTTCGTCGTGACCATCACCGGCGAGTCGGCGGTGGGCTTGTTGATCGGGTAGATGCCGGGCTCCACCTGGATCGGCTTCTGCGGGTCGGTGAAGAGGTTGGCGCGCAACACCAGCAGCGGGTAAACCGTCGCCGGATCGAAGTTGCCCAACACAACAAAGCCGGCGTACTTGGCGATCTGCTGCTCGGCCAACAGCCCTTCCAGATCCGGGTCCGTGGTCCCCAGGTAGGGGAAGGTGATGATGGGGTAGCCGACCGGGCGGACATTCTTCTTGCGCGCCAGGCGGCTCAATTGCGTCAGCGCGGCCAACGAGCCGCCGAACTTGCGCGCAGGCCCCGCCGGGTCGAGCACCAAATCCTCGACGCCCGCGGCAACCAGCTTCTCGGTCAGCTCGGCCAGGCCCGCGACGGACTCGGCGCGCACCACCAGGGGCGCCTTGGCCTCCTTAGCCAGCTTCGCCATCGCCTCCCAATTGGCCGCCGTGGCCGCGCACACCAGCGGGGTGACGCCCGCGGTCTTGGCCAGGCCGGCTGCCATCAGCGCCGGATCCTCGGCCACCAACACCAGGGGGAGGGTGCACGCATCTCGCACAGCAGCCACCGCCGCGGCAAATTTGCCGGCATCGCCGGAGGCCGCGTCCACCGCCAGGCCGTCCAACCGCAGCGCCATGCCGACGTAATCCACCTTGTAGTCGGCCACGGCCCGTGCCAGCGCGACGATCTCAGGCGTCGTCAGCGTATCGGGCACGCGGACAAACAGGCCGGTCGGGTGGAAGAAGGTCTTTTCGTGGCGGAACAACACCGTCTCGTTGCCGACTTCCACCTTACGCCCATCGGCCGACAAGGTGATCAGCCGCACCGGAGGGGCGGCGGCGGCGGATAGTTTGGCTTTTGCCTCATCGCCGACGTAGGCACAGGCGGACAGTTCAGCTTGCTTGGCTGCCAGCTTCATCGCAAACGCCAGGCAGGTGGGGAACCCACATTCTTTACAGTTTGCCTTAGGATGCGGCGGCTTGATCCCGCCGGGGAGCAGTTTATAGATATCGAGACCGGAAAGGGCCATTGTCATCCTCCAAGTTGAACGTCTGTGGATAGAGGGTTGCAGGTTCAAGGTTGAAGGTATACCTTCAACTTTGAACCTGCAACATCACCCTACCATCAACTCCCCAATCATCTTCTTCACCCGCGCCACTGCAACGGGATGCCGCATCAGAATAATATCTGCGCCCGACTCAACCAGGGCTCCTGCCGTCATCGTCTCCCAGTTGATCGCGCGGGTCTCCCATTCGCCCCAGGCCCCGGGGACACCCTCACCGGCGCGCGCCTCTTTGGTGCGCCAGGCTTCCTCGCCGGGCGAAACAAGCATCGGCTGCTGGGTCATGCCATCACCCTGGAGGGCCGCCAACCGCAGCCGCTCCATTACGCTGTAGCCGTACTCGATGCCGTAGCCCAGCGCCCCGGTCGTGGGATCGGTGAGGATGCGATCCATCGGCAGCCCCATATCGTGCACCAGGATGGTCAACTGTTTGCTCAGATTGACGTCCATCGGGGTCTTTGCGGTGACCAAGTGCCCGTTGGCCAGCGCAGCGGCGACAATGGTGCGATAGTTCTTGTCCTCGCAGGCGCCGAGCACCAGGCGTTCGCCGGCGCCTTCTTCGGCAGCCGCGACCAAGATCTCGTTATCCAGCTCTGCCTGGCCCGCGCCCAATACGATCAACGGCAAGCCCACAGCATTGAGCACTTTACGAACGACCTGCTTCGCCTGCGCGCCCGTCACCCGGTTGCCAGCGGCATCCGTGGTGAAGAAACGCAGCGCGATCAGCTCCGCGCCGGCGGCCTCAGCGGCTTTCGCCCATGTGGCCGGATCCTCAAGCGCGCTTCCCCAGGCCTTCGTCAACTGCGGAGACCACTCTTCACCAGGATTTCGGTTCCACACCTCGACCGCGACCCGCGGCTGGTGCGGGATCGCGCCTTCGAAGCCCAGAAACGGCAGCGTACCCTGGCCGCCGACAATGATGCTGTGGCTGCGGGTGCCGCCCTCAGCCGCGGATGCCCCCAACGTGACCGGACGTACGCTGCCCGCCCACTTTTCGATCGGCGTTTCAATATTCACGGGCATGAATGGACCTCCTTTGCGTAATGCGTGCGTTCATAATGGGGTAAATTGGTAGCTTGGAACAGATGCGGATACAAGGTCCCAACTTACCAACTTACCATTTTACCAATCTACCGTCTACCCACTCACCAATACCGCTCCACATGAATCTGCCCGGGCTGTTTTGCACTGTGTTCGGTGAAACCTTCGACGCCCAATATCTCCACTGTGCCCTCGATCATGCTCGGGCTGCCACAGAGAAAGACGTGGGTGTTCTCAGGTGTGGGATGGAACCCCCAGGCCTTATCGATCACACCCTCATTCCACAGATCTTGCACATAGCCGGTGACACCTGGCCAGGCCACCGGTTCATTTTGTGGCCGGCTGATGACGGGGGTATAGATGAAGTTAGGGCAAAGGTGCTGCAACGTCATCAACTCTGAGCGGTAACCCAGATCCCAGGAATGGCGGGCGCCGTGCAACACCGCAAAGCGCCGCGGGCTGCCGCACACCAGGTGCGTCGTCAGCATGCTCATGTACGGTGCCAGGCCGGTTCCGGTGGCAATCAGCACGACGTTTTTATGCGCGGGCACTTGCTCCAGGGTGAAAATCCCCGTAATCTTGGGCGACAGCCACACGCGGTCACCGATTTTCAACGCGAACAAGCGCGGCGTCAGGGCGCCGGTGGTGACCAAGGCCACATAGAACTCGATGTACTCGCGCGTTCGCGACGAAGAAGCGATGGAGTAGGCCCGGCGGATAAGTTTGGCGGGATCGGCGGGGGTCTCTTCGGGCTCTGAAAGCGCACAGCGCCCAGCCGAACCCGGCAGGCCCAGCACGCCGAATTGGCCGGGGATGAAAGAAGGCAGCGACCACCCGTCGGGGACGACACGCAAAATAATCAGCCAGGGCGAAATCTCGTTGCGCAGGGCGACGACAGCGTTCAAGGCGGGCTCAGCCAAGAGCGATCTCCTTCATTGAGACGGAATCTTATGCACAGATCTGCCGAGATTTTACTTGCTCGATTATACCCCGAATAGGCGCAAACGCATACTTTGCTACTTCCTGGGTAAGCCATGCCGCTGCCGGAACAGATCCATCGGCGTGGGACGCATGGCTGCATGTCCCTGGGCCTGAATGTACTCGGGGCCGGCCAGCGCCTTAACCACGTCCCGCAGGCTCAACACCGATGCGGGCCACATACGGCCGCCCGCGCGGTGCAAGAAGAACAGATGATCGACGCCCAGATCAGCCATGACCCCAACAGCCGCTGCCAGCGGGATATCTGATTCGCACCCCGGGACATCCTCATCCATCACATCCTGCGCCAAAAGCGGAGCCGCATCTTCCGCCATCACAGCGGCGCGCGCATACGCTACAGCAAGCATATGCTCATTGATCCATCCACGGGTATCGGCTTCTTCGTCCAGCACCACCACCGCGGTGTGACCGCCATCGATCATCTGGGCGGCGACGTACGCGACGGTGTCCGCCAGTTTGCAGGTGGGCACACCGATGCGCATGACATCTCGAATAAGGAGTTGTTGGGGCATATCGCCAAGCGCCTTTGCACGGATAGTCTGTCGGTGGCAGCATCGACACGCGCAGTTTAGCACAAAGGCTGCAAGTGGCAAAGTGGGTTAATCATATTCGCAGCTCAGCCCTGTTCCTCCACCCGTACATCCGCCTCCTCCAACGGCTCCAACACCGCATTCCGCAGCCAGGCGGGATCGAAGCCGTCGGCCTTCTCCGCCTCCACCGTCACCTCGATGCCGCCGGCCTTGTCGGCCAGGTTGGCCAGGGCGTTCGAGCTGGCGAAGATCTCTCGCCGGGTCATGCGCATGGCGAGGCGCACGGTCGTGCGGCGGTCGGCGTCGGGCGTGGGACGGGTGGCGCCTGGCGCGACGACGGTCGGACCGGGCGTTGGGTTCGCACCGCCAATGGCGGGTTGCGGCTGATCGGGTGTGGGTGCAGGGGGCGGCGCTTCGCTCTCAATGGCTTCCGGCACGATGAGGAACGCGGTGACAGGTTCGATGCTGTCTGCCGGAACGGCAACGCCGATCTGCACAGCGCGGCGGCTGACAAGGTATCCGCTTGCCTCGCGCAGCCGGGTGACCTCGTCACGGCCCGCGCGGCCGACCAGGCCGAACGCGCGCTCCTGCACACCGGCCGCGATGGCCTGCCGGATTGCGGCGTCGCTCTCCAGCCGGGGCAGGCCGGGCACTTCGTAGAATGCGGCGATGACCTGGTCTACGCCCACGGTCCGGTTTTCGCCGTCGCCGATGCCGAGCCGGAGCAGTTCGACGATCTTGGCGGGCCGCAGCGAGCTGAAGAGCCGCGGCGGCGACACGACGGTGAGCAGCTCGTTCAGCCGCTCGTGGACTGTGGTCGCCTGGAGCGGACGGCCGGCAAGACCCACCTTCTCAACGGTCAGGCCGGCCTCGTTGAACGCCGGCAGCCAGACGGACGCGTACAGGTCACGCATGGCTGACTCGAACGCCGTCTTTTCCGTGGTTTCGCGCTGGTTGAGCTGATTGACCTGCGCACTCGTCAGGTTGAACTCCTGCCGCCGGCCCCGGAGCAGCGCGATCGCCTTGAGGTAGCGGGTGGCCCGGCGGAGGGTGTCCACCGGCTCACGGCTCGGGATTGCCAGGCCGAGCCCGTTGCGGTAGCGCCGCGGCGCGTCGCCGTACTGCGTGAAATACGCCTTCGCCTGCTGCTCCTGGCCCGCATCGCTCAGGGCGGCGAAGTCGAGCGGCAGGTAGGCGAGCAGGAAGCGCGGCTCGCGGTCGGGGATGCCCTGGCTGGCCCGCGGCCAGACGATGGCGCCGTGCCGGCCGCTCAGGCGGTTCACCAGGTCGGCCTCGATGGCTTCCTCGATCTCGCGCGGCCGCACGTGGACCGCCTGGTCCTCCAGCAGTTGGGTGACGTTGGGGGTCGTCTTGAACGCGTAGTGCGCGCCGTCGAAGTGCAGGAAGAGACACTGCGTGCGCAGCTCGTTCAGCACGGCGCGCGCGGTGATGTCGTCGAGCTCGGGACTGACCACAGCCGAGAGCAGCTCGGTCTCGGTGACGCCGGTGGCGATCGGTTCGCCGCCCTGCTCATCGCGGCGGGTCAGGCCGCCGAAGGAGTAGGCCAGGATGGCGGTGGCGATGCGCATGGCCGGCCGGACGCCGCTCAGCTCCGGGTGCTCGCGG
>JAPKMS010000150.1 GCA_026645775.1 Anaerolineae bacterium | reverse complement strand
ATCCAGGCGCGCGAGCTTCCGGCTGCCCGGGATCGGCACGATCCACGGCTTCTGCGCCAGCAGCCAGGCGAGCGCGATCTGCGCCGATGTCGCGCCCTTCTCTTCTCCGATCCGAGCCAGCAGATCGATAACCACCCGGTTGGCTTTCAGCGCCTCCGGCGTATAGCGCGGGAGGCGGCTGCGGATATCAACACTGGCGAAGGTCGTGTTCTCGTCGATCTTGCCCGTGAGATAGCCCCGGCCCAGAGGGCTGAACGGTACGAAGCCGATGCCGAGCTCCTCGCAGGCGGGCAGCACTTCCGCTTCCACCTCTCGCCACCACAGCGAGTATTCGCTCTGGACGGCCGTAACTGGCTGGACGGCGTGGGCGCGCCGGATGGTTTCTGCGCCTGCTTCAGAAAGGCCGAAGTGCTTGACCTTGCCCTCCTGAATCAGTTCCTTGACTGCTCCTGCCACGTCTTCGATGGGCACATCGGGGTCAACCCGGTGTTGATAAAACAGATCGATGGCATCGACCCTCAGACGTTTGAGCGAAGCCTCGGCCACCCGCTTGATCTGCTCGGGCCGGCTGTCCAGGCCCAGCGATGGACTTGGCCCCTTTTCGGGATCGTGTTTGAACCCGAACTTGGTGGCGATCACCACTTGTCCGCGGAATGACGCGAGTGCTTCACCCACGAGTTCCTCGTTGATGAATGGCCCATAGACTTCAGCCGTATCGAAGAAGGTGATGCCACGCTCAACCGCCGCGTGAAGAAAAGAGATCATCTCCTGCCTATCGGGAAGCGGGCTTTCATCATGGCCCATTCTCATGCAGCCGAGCCCGAGAGCCGAAACTGCCAGGTTGCTGTTTCCAAGTTTGCGTTTTTGCACTGCGCTGCCTCCAATCTGTTGACAATAGGATCTGTGCGTCAGGCGCCCGGTACAAACGCGCCGCTGAGTCTTTCAAGTATTCTTGATGTTCGCGCGTTCCCGTTACGGCAGCAACAGCGCCTTGATCGCGCGGCGCTCATCCATCGCGCGGTAGCCTTCCGCCACCTGTTCCAGGGGCAGGGTCAAGTCGAAGACCTTGCCTGGGTTGATCGTCCGGTTCCATACCAGATCGATCAGCCTGGGCAGGTAGCGGCGCACCGGGGCGGGGCCGCCGTGCAGATGGACATGCGAGAAGAAGAACTCAAGGCCGGGGATCTGCACGTCGTGGAGCACGCCGACGAACCCGACGTGACCGCCGGGCCGCGTGGCGCGGATGGCCTGCATCATGGATTCCTGCGTGCCAACAGCCTCGATGACGGAGTGCGCGCCGAGTCCATTCGTGAGGTCCTTGATCCGCGCCACGCCTTCGTCGCCGCGCTCGGTCACGATGTCGGTCGCGCCGAACTCGCGGGCCAGCCTTTGGCGCGCTTCGTGGCGGCTCATGGCGATCACCCGCTCGGCGCCCATCTGCTTTGCCGAGAGGATGCCGAGGAGGCCAACCGCGCCATCACCGACCACTGCGACCGTGCTGCCGGCCTTGACGTTGGCCGCGTCGGCCGCAAACCAGCCGGTGCCGAGCACATCGGAGGTCGCCAGCAGGCTCGGGATCAGGTCGGCGGGTGGCAGGTCCGGCGTCGGTACGAGGGTGCCGTCGGCCAGCGGGATGCGGGCGTACT
>JAPKMS010000149.1 GCA_026645775.1 Anaerolineae bacterium | reverse complement strand
GGGCCGGCGACAACTGCCGGCGGATCAGCGCGTCCTGCCGGGCCAGCGAGGCCGCGGTGTAGCCTGGCCGGCCGGCCGGTTTGCTGAAGCAGGCCCAGACGTCGGCCAGGCTCCGGCCCGGCGCCGGCGCCGCGGCCGCGTACCGCCGCTGGGGGTGCGCGACGTGAAGGCGTGCGGCGCCCAGATCGCCCCAGCCCTGGGCGTTTACCGTCAGGTCCAGGATGCGGCCGCCCAGTTCCACCCAGGCATGCGCGACTGGGCGCACGCGTTCGGCGGTCGCATAGCTGGCTGTGCCGACGCAGTAGACAGCCGGCGCATCAGTGCGCGTGCAGCCAGCGTGCCAGCAGCGCGGCCAGCGCGTAGCAGTTGCGCCGCGGCTGCATCTGCTCAACCAGCCAGGCGCAGGCTGTGACTGCGGCCGCCAACGTGGCGGCCGGCAACTGGCCGATCAGCCCTTGCCGCGCCTCGGCGCGGATGGTCGCATCGGGGACAGCGGGCTGGCCCAGGTAGTTGTGGACGTCGGCGAGTTCCTGGGTGTCGAGTTGGCGCACGGCCTTGCGCCCCGCCGGCCGGCGCGGGGGCGTCGCGGGCATGGCCGGCCAGAAAGGCCGCACGGCGGCCAGCAGCGTGGGATAATCTACCAGCGCGGCGGTGGCGAAGTGACCGCCCGGCAGTTGGCCGCGGCCGATCACGTAAGTGGGCGCCGCGGCGTCCAGCGCGGCATAGCAGGCAGCGCCGGCGGGGCCGGGTAGATGCACGAGCGCCGCCGGCCGCAGGAGACCGGCGAGGTCCAGATCCTGGTGCTCCGCGTACAGGACCGCCCAGGCGGTGCAGGCTGGCCTCACAGGTCAGCCACCATTTCGGCCATGCGCTCCTGGCTGGGGTGCAGGTAGCACGTCGTCGTCTGGATGTTGCTGTGTCCCAACAGCCGCGCCAGCGTGGCGATGTCGCCGCCGTTGCGTTCCAGGAAGCGCGCGTGGCAAAGGTATGGCGCAGCAGGTGCGGCGTGACCCGCTGGCCAACCCCCACAGCCGCCCAACACGAGCGTCGCGACCAGCAGCAGAACCCAAACGCGCGCGGCTTACGGCTTCAACATCCAGTTAGCCTTTCTGCGTGTCCGTGCCGCTGGTCCGTCGCCGCGGCACGCGGTCTGCAGGGGTTAACTGGGGACGCCGCACAGGGCCTGTGTCCGCCGTCATGCTGTCTGTCCGCTCACCCACGCGGCCAGATCCCGGTCCACTTGCGCCAGGTCCAGCAGCCGCATGCCGTTCGCGCGCCAGTTCTTGCCGGACGGGGGTGTGCTGGCGAGTTCCTGGACAAACGCATGACTGGCTGGGGTCCAGCCGGCCCGGGCAAAGCCCAGATAATAGACCTGCCATTGGCCCGCGCCGGGCACGATCTCCGCCGTCTTCTCGACCAGTTCGGTCAGGACGCTGCGCCCGCTCGGTTCGGAGCCCCACTTGCACTCGCCGAGCACCAGCGTCTTCGCCATCGAGTTGACGCCCACTACGTCCACCTGCGCGGCGCGCGTCCAGGCGCTGCCCACCTGATCCACAGCCACGGGCAGGAGCCCCTGCGCGCTGGCGCGCAGCAGCCATTCCCGGCACAGCTCTTCCCAGGTGTTGGCGCCAATGAAGTCGCGCAGATGGCGCTTGATCTCGGCCAACGCCTGCTCCTGGACACCCAGCGCCAGCTGCGTCTGGCGGCTGGCGAGAAACCGGTAGTAGAAGCGCAGGTAGGGGTCGACGATGTGATAGCGGCCCAGGCGCGCGCGTTCGCCCTGCGTCACCGGCACGCGGCGTTCCACAAAGCCGGTGTTCTGCAGGATGCTGAGGTATTGGGAGATGTGGCCCTGGGCCAGCCCGGTGAAAGTCGCGATCTCGCCCTGCGTGCGCGCGTCGTTGGCGATGGCGCGCAGGATGCCCACGTAGTTGTGTGGCTCGTTGACGAAGTCCTGCAGCAGCAGGCGCGGCTCGGCCTGCATCAGGTTGTTGGCGGTCAGCAGCTCGTGGCG
>JAPKMS010000148.1 GCA_026645775.1 Anaerolineae bacterium | reverse complement strand
GGGTGTGGGGGTGTGGGGGTGTGGGGGCGTCTGCTCAGACACGTTCCCGCACTCCTCTACTCCCATACTCTCATACTCCCATACTCCTCTACTCCCACACTCACCTACACGCCACGTCAAAACTGCCCCAAGAACCGCAGGTCGTTCCCGTAGAAATACCGGATGTCCTTGACGCTGTATTTCAGCATCGTCGGCCGCTCGACGCCCATGCCGAACGCAAAGCCGGAGTAGACGTCCGGGTCATAGCCGCCGTTGCGCAAGACGACCGGGTGCACCATGCCCGCGCCGGCGATCTCCAGCCAGCCGGTGTATTTGCAGACCGGGCAGCCCTTGCCATCGCACAGCACGCAGTCCATGTCGGCCTCGATGCTGGGCTCGGTGAAGGGGAAGTAGCTGCCGCGCACCCGCAGCTTGCGCCCGCTCCCGTACATCTGTCGGGCAAACTCGCGCAGCGTGCCGATCAAGTCGGTCATGCGGATCCCCTTGCCCACCGCCAGCCCTTCCATCTGGTAGAACTGGTGCTCGGAGCGCATCGTGATCTGCTCGTAGCGGTAGCACTTGCCGGGCAGCACCACGCGGATCGGCTCGGGGCAGCGTTCGCGCATGGCGCGAATCTGGCCGGGGCTGGTGTGCGTGCGCATGACCAACTTGGGGAACAAACCAGGTTTCTCGGAGAAACCTGGTTTGTTCTGGCTGACCCAGAAGGTGTCCCACATATCGCGCGCCGGGTGGTAGGCCGGGATATTCAGCAACCCAAAGTTGTACTCATCGGTCTCCACGTCCGGCCCGTCGTAGACCTCGAAGCCCATCCCCGCGAAGACCGCGTAGAGCTGGCGCAGGTTCTGCGTCGTGACGTGCAGATGGCCGATGCTGGGCGGCCGGCCGGGCAGGGTGACGTCCACCGCGCCCGCGGCCAGCTCAGCCGCCAGCGCCGCGTCCTTCAGCGCCGCCTGCCGCGCGTCAAACGCGGCCTCCAGCGCCGCTTTGACCTCGTTCGCAGCGGCGCCGTAGGCGGGACGCTCCTCCCTGGGCAGGCTGCCCAAAATACTCATCGCCGTAGTCAGCGCACCGCCCTTGCGGCTCAGATACCGGACACGCCAGGCTTCCAGCGCCTCCGCATCCGCCGCCGCGGCCAGGTCGGCGAGGGCATCATCTCGCAGTTGAACAAGGCTCTCGTGCATGGTTCCCTCCTTGTTTGGTAGATTGGTAGATTGGTAAATTGGTGATGTGCTGATCTCCCAATGTACCAGTCTACCAATCCCCAACAAAAAAACAGCGCCCATCCCCACAGGGACGAAGCGCTGCTCGACTTCGCGGTACCACCCTGGTTCCTTCGCATGCGAAGCGCGAAGGCCCTCAACTCCGGCGGCCCGATTCGACGGGCTTACCGGTCGCCCAGGTAACGGTGGGCTGCCGGGACGAACTACTTGATCAATTACGAATTATGAATTACGAATTAATGAGATTGACTCGTAATTCGTAATTATCAATTCGTTATTGTTTTCCCTCGTCCGGCTCGGGAGGGAACTTCGGCGTGGTTCATGCCGGCCGGGCTTGCAGCCCCACCTTGCGGTCGGGACCCGGCCTCTCTGGGGTCATCCCCGCGCCTACTTTCCTCCGTCACAGCCTGTGAACGTAGATCATTCAGTTGTGATCGGGATTATGCCGCAGCGAGGCGGCTTTGTCAAACTACTAATGCCGGAAGTGCCGCTCCCCGGTGAAGATCATCGCCAGCCCCAGCCGATCGGCCGCGGCGATGGCCTCCGCGTCGCGCAGCGACCCGCCGGGCTGGATGATCGCGGTGACGCCCGCGACCGCCGCAGCCTCGATGCTGTCGGGAAACGGGATGAAGGCGTCCGAGCCCGCCACCGAGCCTCTTGATCGGTCGCCGGCGCGCCGCGCGGCCAGGTAGACGGAGTCCACCCGGTTCATCTGCCCAGCGCCCACGCCGACGGTGGCCGTGCCCTGGACAAATACAATCGCGTTGGACTTGACGTGCTTGGTCGCCAGCCAGGCGAACGCCAGCGAGCGGCGCTCAGCCTCGGTGGGCTGGCGCTGCGTGACCACCTGCCACGTGGATTCGTCCACGCCGCGGTCGTCCGGGGTCTGCGCCAGCAGGCCGCCTGCAACGGAGCGGAGCACCAGGCCACTGGTAGTAACGACTTCAGTCGTTTCATGCGCCCCGGAACGACTGAAGTCGTTACTACGAGCGACCATCACCCGGCAGTTCTTTTTGTGCGCGGCCAGCCATGCCAGCGCGTCGGGCGTGTAGGCCGGCGCGGCCAGCACCTCCACGAAGAGCGAGCCGATCTCCTGTACCAGCGCCAGATCGGCCTCCCGGTTGACCGCGATGATCGAGCCGTAGGCCGACACCGGGTCGCAGTCGAACGCCAGCCGGTACGCCTCGACCAGGCTCGCGGCCGATGCCAGCCCACTGGGGTTGGTGTGCTTGATGATCGCGACCGCCGGCTCGGCGAACTCGCCCGGCATGGCCCACGCGGCTTCCAGGTCGACGAGATTGTTGTAGCTCAGCTCCTTGCCCTGGAGCTGCTCGAACGCCGGCGCCGCACCGACCCAACGGTAGAGCGCGGCCGCCTGGTGCGGATTTTCGCCGTAGCGCAGCGCCTGCACGCGTTCGGCGGCGAGGATGATCTGCTGAGGCAAATCGTGCTCCCTTGCTCCTCCGCTCCCCTGCTCCTCCGCTCCCCGGCCCGCCAGCCACGTCGCGATCGCCGCGTCATACGTCGCGGTGTGCCGAAACGCCTTCAGCGCCAGGCGGCGGTTGAGGTTAAGGTCAAGGTTAAGGTTAAGGTTGAGGTTAAGCGGCTCAACCTCAGCCTCAACCTTAGCCTTAACCTCACGCAGCACCGCGTCGTAATCCGCCGGGTCGCAGACCACCGCCACCGACTCGAAGTTCTTTGCCGCGGCGCGCAGCAGCGTCACCCCGCCGATGTCGATTTCCTCAACCGCCTCTGGCTCGGTCACGCCCGGCCTCGCCACGGTCGCCGCGAACGGGTAAAGGTTGCAGACCACCAGGTCAATCGGCGCGATGCCGTGGCTCGCCAGCTCGGCCAGGTGCGCCGGCGTGCGGCGGGCCAGGATGCCGCCGTGGACCGCCGGGTGCAGCGTCTTGACGCGGCCGCCGAGGATCTCCGGGAAGCCCGTGACCTGGTCCACCTGCGTGACGGGCAGGCCCGCGGCGCTCAGCGCGCGCGCGGTGCCGCCGGAAGCGATCAGCTCGCAGCCCAGGTCGGTCAGGCCGTGGGCGAACTCGACCAGGCCGGTTTTGTCATAGACGCTCAAGAGTGCGCGTCGGATCATGGCTTATCTCCCTCCTAATATCTATGAATAGAACGCAGATAACGCAGATTCACCTGATTTCTCTTAGTAGTCCCAGACTTCCTTTGGTTTAATCTCGCGGAGGCAAGTATAATAGCTGCGCCCCCGGTGCAACTCAGTTCACGTCAAAGGATTCTATGAACTCCATACTCAACAAATACAAATCTCGTCTCGGGCTTATTCTGCTCATCTACATCGCGTTTATCTCGCTCGGTCTGCCGGATGGCCTGCTGGGCGTCGCCTGGCCTTCCATTCGAGCCAGCTTCGGGATCCCGCTCGATTCGCTGGGCATGTTGCTGGTCGCAGGGACGACAGGCTATCTCACATCGAGCTTCGCCAGCGGCCGTTTGATCGCCCGCCTGGGAGTGGGCAGGGTGCTGGCCGCCAGTTGCGCAGCCACCGGTGTCGCCCTGATCAGCTACACCCTCGTGCCGTCCTGGTGGATGATGGTGACATTCGGTATCCTCGTGGGCCTGGGTGCGGGCGCCATTGATGCCGGGCTCAACACCTACGTCGCCGCGCACTTCGGCGAAGGGCTGATGCAGTGGCTGCACGCCAGCTACGGGATCGGCGTCACGCTGGGTCCCATCATCATGACCGTGGCGCTCAACGTCTTCAGCAAATGGCGGCTGGGCTATGCCGTGGTCGGCACGGCGCAGATCGTGCTGGCGGCCGCTTTTGTCGTGACGCTCCCCATGTGGCAGCGCAAGGATGACCCCGTCGGCGCCGGGCAGCCGGAGCGGCGGCTGACGGATTACAAGACCTCCATGCCCGAGACGCTGCGCCGGCCCGCGGTCTGGCTGAGCCTGCTGATGTTCTTCCTCTACACCGGCGCTGAAGCGACGCTGGGCAGTTGGACCTACTCGCTGCTGACCGAGTCACGCGGCATCGCGCCCCAGGTTGCGGGCCTCTGGGCCGGCAGCTATTGGGCCACCTTCACCATCGGCCGCATTGTCGCCGGCCTGTATGCCAAGCGGGTCGGCGCCCACACCCTGGTGCGCGGCAGCCTGCTGGCGGCGCTGGCCGGCGCTGTGCTCCTGTTGTGGAACCCGTTCCCGACCGCCAGCGTGTTGGGCGTGGCGATCATCGGTTTGGCCATCGCGCCCATCTTCCCCGGCATGGTTTCTGGCACCAGCGACCGCGTCGGCATCCGGTACGCGGCCAACACCATCGGCATGCAAATCGGCGCGGCGGGCATCGGCGCGGCGGCGATCCCTGGCCTGGCCGGTGTGCTGGCGCGGCGCGCCTCGCTGGAGATCATCCCGGTCTGCCTGGTGATCATCATCACCGTGCTGTTCGGGCTGTACAATCTGTCGATGCGCCCCGCAAAAGCGCAGGCGGTCGGTGATTTGGACGCTGACCGGTCCTGAAAAACGGGACGCAGATGACGCAGATTGACCTGATTGAGCTGATTCTTTCCTGCTGTGGCCGGTCTCCGACCGAGCCGCCGGCAGTTTCGCTCGCAGGGGGCCGTGGCACCACCCGCGGCATGAAAAACCACCCTGATGACCGCCTGCTAAAGAACCGTCCGAATCGCCTCCACCAGTAAACGGTGCTCCGTCGCGTGGACGCGCGCTTCCAGGTCGGCCAACGCATCGGTCGGATAGATCGGCGCCTGGGCCGTCGCGACCACCGGCCCGGCATCCACCTCCGGCACGACCCAGTGAACCATGACACCGGTGTGTGTGATCTCGCCGCGGCTGAACGCCTCAAATGCGCGGGCGATCGCGTCGGTTCCGGGAAATGTGCCGGGCAGCGCCGGGTGCAAGTTCAGCACGCGGCCAGGGAAGCGGTCCAGGAACGCCGGGCCCAGCACGTGCATCCAGCCGGCCAACACCACCAGGTCGGGCGCCGCGGCGGCGACCAGATCGGCCAGGTCGGCGTCGTAGGCTGCGCGCGATCGACCGGCGTCTCGATACGGCTTCCAGGGGAAACAGCGCGCCGGGATGCCCGCCCGCTCGGCGCGGGTTAAGCCGTAGGCCGCGCGATGGTTCGAGACCACCAGGGCGATTTCCGCCGGCAGTGCGCCCGTCTTACAGGCGTCAATGATGGCCTGGAGGTTCGAGCCGTTGCCGGAGATGAGCACCGCGAGTCGTTTCATAAACTCACCCGGGTAAATTCACCGCAGAGACGCAGAGGACGCTGAGATTTTATGTTTTCCTCTGCGCTCTCCGCGTCTCTGCGGTGAATCAAACAAGCAACACCTGCGGCTTGCCCTGGCAGGTGACGATGTCACCCACCTGCCAGGCCTCCGCACCCAGGGCGGCGAGCGCGGCCGCAGCTTGCTCGGCCGGCACAACGACCAGCATCCCTAAGCCGAGGTTGAAGACGTGCGCCATCTCAAGCAGCTCGATGTTCCCCGTCCGCTGGATAAGCTGGAACAGCGGCGGCACAGGCCAACTGCCCACTTGAATTCGCATGGCGACGCCCTCGGGCAGGATACGCGGGGGATTATCGATCAAGCCACCGCCGGTGATGTGCGCCAGGCCCTTGACCGTGACCCCCGCGGCCCACAGCTTGCCGATCGCGGGCAGGTAGCTGCGATGCGGGACCAGCAGCGCATCGCCCAGCGGCCGGCCCAGCTCGGGCACAACCGCGTTCAGATCCCAGTCCGCGAAGACGCGGCGCGCCAGCGAGAAGCCGTTGGTGTGCAGCCCGGCCGACGCCAGACCGATCACCGCGTCGCCGGGCGCGATGGATGAACCGTCGATGATGGCCGGCCGATCCACAACGCCGACAATCGTGCCCACCAGGTCGAACTCGCCCGCGGCATACACGCCCGGCATCTCGGCGGTCTCGCCGCCCAGCAGCGCGCAGCCGGCGGCCCGACACGCGGCCGCGCAGCCGCCCACCACCGTCGCCACCATCTCAGGATTCAGCCGGCTGGACGCGATATAGTCCAGGAAGAAGAGCGGCCGCGCGCCCTGCACCAGGATATCGTTGATGCAGTGGTTGACAATATCGTGGCCGACCGTGTCGTATCGGCCCAGCGCCGCGGCGACCTTGGTCTTGGTGCCCACGCCATCGGTGGACGCCACCAGCACCGGCGCGGCCAGCCCTCCCAGCGCGCTGATGTCGAACAGCCCGCCGAACGCGCCGATCCCCAGCAGGACTTCCGGGCCATAGGTGGACCGCACGGCATCCTTCATTAGCTCGACAGCCCGCGTCCCCGCGGCGATGTCCACGCCAGAATCGCGATAGGTGATGGGCATGATACACTCCAAGTATAATTCACCGCCGAGACGCAGAGGACGCTGAGAGTCTCCCTGTTTCCATTCTCGGCGATCTCCGCGCCTCTGCGGTGC
>JAPKMS010000147.1 GCA_026645775.1 Anaerolineae bacterium | reverse complement strand
GTTGATCACGGATTGGATCAAAGCAAAGACCGCCGAGTATTACCAGGTGCGCAACCGCCCCCATCCGTACGAAGTGCAGTTGTACTTCGATCTCTAAAACTGTTAAAAACTCACGCGGAGCCGCAAAGGTGCAAAGAAATCCGGGGTGGGGACCCGCCGTGGGTGCGCCTTTGCGGCTTCTGCGCGAGATGAATTCGTGGCGCCGCAACCTTTTCGCGTGGCCTCCGTAAAGGTAGATAGTTTGAAACCGGTGCGTCGCGAGGAGGCACACAATGAATAAAAATCGAGCCGTCTGGATCATTTTGGTGTTGGTTTTGCTGGCGTTTTGCTGCTGCGTCACCCTGTTGGCCGGCGTGTTGGTGGCACGAAATGTAGCGCAAGGGGCCGATTGGCTGAACTGGAGCCGGACAGAGCGCACCGAGCAAGTCGCGCAGACGTTTCAGGTTCAGGCGCCGGTCACCCTGGTCATCGATGTGCCCGTGGGCGAAATCCAGATCCGGGGCGGCAGTGACGGCGAGGTGAGCGTGCAGGCGACCAAGCACGCGTGGGGGCAGGATTCTGCCGCGGCGCAGCGCGTGTTGGCCGACATCGATGTGCAGATCGAGCAGTTCGGCGACCAGGTGCGCGTAACAGCTACCGGCCTGGCTTGGGCTGACGGCGGCTCAGGCGCCCCGCGCTCGCCGCGAGTCGATTTGGTGATCTCGGCGCCCACGCAGACAGCCCTTCAGATCACCTCCAACGTGGGGAGCGTGGATGTGGCCGATCTGCAAGGGGATATCACCATCACAGCGGACGTCGGCAGTGTGACGCTGCGCGATGTGGCGCCGATTGGGATGTTGCGTGTCGATTCTCGGGTTGCGACCATCCAGTTATCCGCACAACTGGCGGCAGATGCAACTTATCGGCTGACGAGCGATATCGGGCGTATCCTGGTGCAATTGCCCGAAGACAGCGCCTTCAACCTCGATGCGCGCAGCGATATTGGAAACGTGAATTTGGGTTTTCCGCTTTTGGGCCGCAGTTCGCGCGATAACTTCATCGGCAAGGAAGTGACCGGCGAAGTGGGATCTACACCCAGCGCGCGACTGATCCTGCGCTCCCGTGTGGGCGATATCACGGTCCAGGCTGGACAGTGAGGGGCAGAGGCTTTTCATAACAAAGCTTAACGAGAATTTACCCGTCCTAAGTTTAAGGTCTGAGTTTCAGCGGCCAGCAAGGGCTGTCTGATGTGGTGCGGCGTGGCACCCACACAACTAGTCGCGTAGAACGGACGTGCTTAGTATTGGGTTATACATAAGACTTTGACAAACACGTAGTTTTGAGCAAACTGCGCGTTTGTCGGTTAGCGACCTCTCGGTTAGAATCGCCTCACAAAAGTCGGCTGAGTCATGGCCCTTCCTCATTCTCTGATTGGCTTGTGCCGATGGTCAACACCCCTTCGTTCTGCTGTATCGTTCTGGGTCTGTTGTTGCGCTCAGGAACTGAAGCTGCGGTCACTGCTGACCAAGGCGTTTGCCGCGTTTGCGCGGGCAAGCGCCGGTGGGTGTACGCTCCTTGCCAGGAGCAGAGATGATCATTAACAGGGCGGCCCTACCGTTACGTGGGCGGGCTCTGTCTTTCGCTGAGGGGATTTGCGATGTACGCGCCGGATATGCTTTCGACTCGATCACCGAAAGAGGTTTGGGAGACGGCCCGCAGCCACTTGCGTCTTCAGTTGCCGCGCAGCACTTACGAGACGTGGGTGCGAGACACCACCTGCCTGGCACATGAGGATGGCGCGTTTGTCATCGGCGTGGCCAACGCCTATGCCAAAGACTGGCTTTCACTGCGTTTGCGGCCGTTGATCAAACGAACCCTGGCCGACATTGTGGGGCACGCGGTGGACGTCACCTTTGTGGTGCAGCCGGTGCCGGTGCAAGACGACCCGGATCGCGCTCCCGCCCCCCTGCTGGCCCTCCAAACGCCTGACGAGACGAGTTTCACCGCACCGATTCCGGTCGCGCTGCCAAACTATGGAACGAACTTGAACCCGCGTTACACTTTTGAGAATTTTATCGTCGGCTCCTCCAATCGGATGGCGCATGCCGTGGCGTTATCGGTCGCAGAGCGGCCGGGCGCAGCCTATAACCCATTGTTCCTGTACGGCGGCAGCGGCCTTGGCAAGACGCATCTGCTGCAGGCGATCGGCCAGTTTGTGCAGGCCAGCGGCAAGCGGGCCTTGTACGTGACGTCGGAGGTTTTTACCAACGAGTTGATCGCCGCGATCCGTACGCAATCTACCGAGCAGTTCCGGGCGAAATATCGCACCATCGAGGTGCTGCTGCTGGACGACGTGCATTTTCTGGCCGGTAAGGAGCAGACGCAAGAGGAGTTTTTCCACACCTTCAACGCACTGCACACCTCGAACCGCCAGATCGTGATGACCAGCGATCGCCCGCCGCAGTCGATCCCAACTCTGGAAGAACGGTTGCGTTCACGGTTTGGCTGGGGCATGATCGCCGACGTCCAGCCGCCGAATCTAGAGACCCGGATTGCCATCCTGCAGACCAAGGCGATTTCACTGGGGCAGGCCGTGCCCGATGATGTGTTGGTACTGATTGCCCAACGCGCACATCGCAACATCCGGGACATGGAGGGCGCGCTGACCAAGGTGCTGGCCCATGCTGAGCTGCTGAAGCGGCCGCTGAATGCCGCCCTGGTTGAGGACGCCCTGGCCTATCTTACGCCGACCCAAAACAAGCTGAGCCTGGAGGCCATTTTGGAGGTGGCGGCGAGCTATTTCGGAGCCAGCATCAGTGAACTCACGGGGCGCGGCCGGAGCGCGCGCATCGCGTTGCAGCGCCAGATCGTGATGTACGTAATGCGTGAGGAGACCAGCGCGTCGTTGCCGCAAGTCGGCCAGGCCCTGGGCGGTCGCGATCACACGACCATCATGCATGGCTGCGAGAAGGTTGCGAACGATCTTGACACTGATGCCGAGCTGAGCCGGGCCGTCACTGAGCTGCGCAGCCGGCTTTATGAGCCGGTGCGGGTGCGTTCGTAGCCCGGTTCGCCTCCTTCAGGCGTGCTTTTTTTGCCTGCTGCGTCTCATCGAGGCACAGCGGGCTTTGTATTTTCTGTGGATAACTCCCCGGTTAATAGTGGATAACCCGGAGTCAGTGTGGATAAGTAGACGGGCTGGCCCCTCAAATAGGCATTTCGGCGACTGCGCGCCCTACAATTAGTGGTTGCCCTACGCGGCCCCACGCCGGGGCGATGTGGATAGCGTGGTTCAGCTTTTCCGGGGAATCTCGCCCAGGACGGTTACGCCCAAGGCCTCCAATTCATTGCGGCTGCGCACCGAATTGTCCAGGTAATCCAGCAAGAAGGCCAGTGCCAGCCCAACAGCCAGGCCCAGAAGGACGCGTAACGGCAGATCGAGCTGTTCGCGCGCGGGCCGGCCCACCGCACCGAACGTGGGAGGGTCGATCAGGCGGATGTCAGCCTCTGCCGCGCTGAACTGGGCGAAGAAGTCGGCGCTGCTTTCGGTCAGTGTCGCAGCGATGGCATCCGCGATGGCTTCGAGCTGCGCCGGGTCGGGCCAGGTCACATTGACGGTGAGAATGCGGTGGAGCTTGCCGGGCTGTGTGCTGGCGCCGATCACGCTCGCCGGCACGCTGATCCCTTGTCCCGCCAATCGGCTGCTGACGGCGCCCGCGAAGGCCTGGCTGCGCACGATCTCGCCCAGGTCATCGACCAGGTATTCCGACGTGAGCATGGTGTAGTAACGGTCATACGTATAGACGCCTGGGATGCGCTCCGGCTGAATCCCGACATTGAAGCGCATGGCGGCGCTGTACGTGACCGGACGCGGCTGCCACGGCTTCTGCATCACCAGCGTCAGCGCGCCAACCAGCAGCGCCAGCCCAACAGGCAGCCACCAGCGGCGGCGGATGATTTTCCAGTAGGCGCGTAGCTCCATGATGAGGGCTCCCTATTGAGCGTATTCCATGATACATGATTCTGTGAAGCGTGATCTGCGAAACGCGGGGCGTCGTTGAGCGGTGCAGCACGCCGCTCTCTTACATATCATGCATTGCGTAGCACGAATTCCCGTAGTTCGCTCTCAAAGCGTTCCGTCCGAAACTGCTCGGCATTGGCCCGGCATGCGACGGGATCATAGGCGGCTGGGTCGAAATTTGCCAGCACGGCCGCCAGCGACTCCACCGTCTGCTCGGCGAAGAACTCGCCGGTTTTGCCAGGGAGCACGGTGTCCAGCGCACCGCCGCCCCGGAACGCGATGACCGGACGGCCCGCGGCCTGGGCTTCCAGCGGCGCGATCCCGAAATCTTCCAGCCCTGGGAAGATGAACGCCCTGGCGCCGGCGTACAACCCAGCCAGCTCATCCCACGACACCCGGCCCAGGAACGTCACCGTGGGACCGGCCAGCCGTTCCAGCGCGGCGCGGTCGCGGCCGGCGCCGTAGACCAGCAGCCGCAGCCCCAACTCTGAGCAGGCCCGCACGGCCAGGTCGGTGCGTTTGTAAGGGATCAGACGGCCGCCGGCCAGGAAGTAGTTGTCGGGCGCTTCAGCTCTGGGCCGGAAGCGGGCGATATCCACGGGCGGATAAATGATTGTACTCTCGCGGCCGTAATAGCGCCGGATGCGCTCCTGGATTTCGGTCGAGATCGCGATAAAGTGCTGCACGCGCTGCGCGGCCGCGTAGTCCCAGTGCCGTAACAGCGTGATGACCGGCTTCAAGATGATATCTACGGCTGCCCCGAGGGCCTCGCGCTGCCGGTAGGCATCATATTGCCACAGAAAACGCGTGGGCGCCAAACAGTAGCAGATATGCGTGGCCCCTGCGGGCGCCGGCACGCCGTGGCAGAAGCCGCTCTTGTTGCTCAGGATCAGGTCGTAGCCCCTCAGGTCCATCCGGCTGAACGCCAGCGGGTAGAGCGGCATGTAGGCCTGGTGGTGTGCGGTGACGCCGGGCAGCCGCTGCATGAACGACGTGCGGATATCCCACTGGCGGTATTGCGCCGGCATCTTCTCCGGCGCATACATGCTGGTGAACACGGGGGCGCCGGGGAACATCTGCACCAGGGTCTCCAGCACATTCTCCGCGCCGCCGACCTGGTTGAGCCAGTCGTGGATGAGGGCAACGTGGGGCGAATGGCTCATGGCGAATTCCGCGTTCTGTTTTTCAGTTCAGGCCGGGGGGGCAAACCGCACGGCCTCGCGCAACCGCTCGAGGGCTACCTTGTTCTCCTTGCCGCAGTGCGGGCAGAGCACTTGCGCGTGCTTTTTGCCCTGGCCGGCGGCCAGGTAGGTCTGGATCTCTTCGGCGGTCGGGGTGAACCGGCGCCGGCATTTTTCACAGGTGACAGAAATCATGTTTTTCCTCCGGCGGCTATTGTACCGCGGCTTTGGGGCAATTGACAAGACGTCGCGCGGTGTGTTGTAATGGCGCACAATCGTATAACGGCAAGGAGCAGCCAGAATGATCGAACCCATCCGTATCGCCATCATCGGGACCGGCCTGATCGTGACCGGCAAGCATTGGCCCGCGCTGCAAGGGCTCAAACGCGACTTTCGCGTGGCCGCCCTGGTGAACCGAACACCCGCCAAGGCGACGGGCCTGGCGGAGGCCATCTATGCCGCCACGCGCGTCCGCCCGCCGGTTTACAGCGATCACCGTGAAATGCTGGCGCGCGAGCAGCCCGCGGCGGTGTCGCTGGCTTTGCCCACTCTGCTCAACCCCGAAGTGACGGAGGCCTGCCTGGCCGCCGGTTGTCACGTCATCGCGGAGAAGCCCATCGCCGCCAGTCTGACCGACGGCCAGCCGATGCTGGACTGGTCGGAGCGCTACGGCCGCATCCTGATGATCGCCGAGAACTACCGTTACAAGGCCAGCTATCAGCGGGCGGCGGCTTTGATCGCCGCGGGTGCGATCGGCAAGCCGCAGGTGGCGCGGTGGTCGCTCTACGCCAGCATGGGGGCGGATAATCCCTACTACCACACCGCCTGGCGGCAACAGCCGGCGCATCCGGGCGGTTATCTCAGTGATGGCGGGGTGCATCATATGGCCGTGCTGCGGATGCTGCTGGGCGAAGCGGAGAGCGTGGTGGCCCAGTCCGCGGCGCTGCGGCCCGACTTGCCGCCCCTGGACACGTTGAGCGCCACGGTTCGCTTTGCCGGCGATGTGTTGTGCAGCTACGCTGTCACCTACGCCAGCCCTGGCCCGGAGACCGCCCTACAAGTCACCGGCACGGAGGGCGCGTTGTTGGCCTGGAGCGATCGGGTGGAGTTGTGGCAACGGGGGAAGCCGCTTAAGACGTGGGCCGAGCCATCGGCAGAAGATGGCCTGGTCGCCATGTACGAGGACTTTGCGCGGGCGGTGCGGAGCGGCCAACCGCCGGTTTCCACTGCAGCGGAAGGGCTGGCCGATCTGCGGCTGATCGTTGCCATGCTGCGCGCGGCCGAAATGCAAAAGGCGCTCCGGGTGGCCGACGTGACCTGAGCATCCCGTCTGCGTTTGCTATTTCACCCAATTGACCATCATGATCTCGTCGTAGTACGCGCCGTCGGATAGCTTGAAGGCGTGCAGCAAGCGGGCCTCCTCGCGGAAGCCCAGCTTGACGTACAAATTGAGGGCACGCGTATTGTGGGCAAACACGGAAAGCTCGATGCGCTCGAGCTCCGGCTCCGCCGTGGCCCAATCCAACAGCGCGCGCATCAACGCCTCACCCACCCCTTGGCCGCGATACGCGGCGGTTACGCTGATGCCAAGCCGGCCGCGGTGGCGCATCCGGGCCCGGTTTTGCGTGGTGAAGCTCATGACTCCGGTGATCTGGGGGTGTTCGGCGGTACCGAAGTCGGCAACCAGCAGGAGGTTGTGCGGGCGCTGCCGGAAGCTGAGGATCCAGGCTTCTTCCTGCTCGCTGGTTGTTTGGAATTCGCCTGGTTCAGTGACACTCCATTGCGGCTCTGCGATGATCCCGCGCACGTGGGCGATGATCTGCTCCGCATCGGCCACCTGGCCTTCGCGCACAACGAAGGGCCGGCCATCGCGCGTCTGGAAGATGCGGTGTGTCTTGGACGCCGTCACGGAACTTTTGCCTTGGCGGCCGATTCGGGGAAGCGTTGTGTCAGCGCAATAAAATCCCCGGTGTCACCGAAGATGCGCCAATCCTGCACGGTGCTGATTTGGGTGTCCAGAACGCCCGGCACGGTGCGAATCCAGCTCATCACATAGCCGGTGAGCGTGGCTGACCGTTCGCCTAGCAGCAGCACCAGCAAATCGGCCTCGCTGGAGTGGAACACCTTCACCACCCACACCAGCTCCACCTGCTGGTGCGGCGGCAGCTCAACCAACGCGCGGTAGACTTCGCGATCCTTGCCGGGCTCTGATTTGACCAGCACGGTGGCCGCGGCCCGGCGATCCAGCAGCGATTCCAGCAGCGACACATCCATGACCGCTTCCCCGCGCACCATGCCATCGAAGGCGAGCAGGGCCGAGGTCCCCCCGACGCCCGGCACCGCGCGGATGGTGTTCACCAGGAAGTCGTCGAAGTGTTCCAGGTCCTTCACCAGGCAGACGACGCGCAAATCGGCGCGTTCCCGCAGCCAGTTCACCCACAGCACGGTGACGAAGGGGCCCCAATCTCCGTTCAGGTTTTCCAAAAGCGCCTCGCGAGCCAGTTCATCCTGTCCGCTGATGATGTCGATATCGATGATCGCCAGAGTCGGTTTCATTGGGCCATCTCCTTGACTGGGGGCTGGTGCCACAGATCCTACGGGGAGTTATCTTAGCATGTTCCGTCATTAAGCGCCAACCTTGCCGGAATCGCTGGGCAGGGCGAAATCATGGTGCGGCCTGGGGCTGCCCGTCGCCATAACGTTGGCGACCGAGGTCGCATCTGAGGAGCCTGCGGCTGGTCGTCC
>JAPKMS010000146.1 GCA_026645775.1 Anaerolineae bacterium | reverse complement strand
TGGGTCCGGCGTTCAATCCGGTGCGCTGCTATCCCCCGCGCTGCCGGGCGAGCTGGTCGAGACGCCGTTCGGTCCCGCATGGCTGCGCACGGCGCGCTACCCGCTGGTGCAGGCGCCCCAACTGGCCGCCTGGCTGTCGGTTGATCCGGGTGCGCTGGCCGCGCTGGATCGGAACCCGGCGCTGCTGGGGCTGGAGCCGGTGCGCGCGGCGTTTATCGACACGGAAACGACCGGGCTGTCGCTGGACGCCGGCACCTACACGTTCCTGATCGGCATCGGCGTCTACGAAGACGATGCGTTCGTGGTCCGCCAGTATTTTATGCGCAACCCGGCCGAGGAGCGCGCCCAGCTCCACCTGGTGGAAGCCGGGTTGCGCTCGTGCACCGGCATCGTGAGCTTCAACGGCCGCGGTTTCGATATGCCGCTGATCCAGAACCGGTTCCTGCTGGCAGGGATGCCGCGGCCCCTGCCCGGCGCGCCACACCTGGACCTGCTGCCGCCCGCGCGGCGGTTGTGGCGTGCGCGTTGGCAGTCGTGCAGCCTGGGCAGCCTGGAGCGGAACGTGCTCGGCGTGGCGCGCACCGCGGAGGATGTGCCCGGTTACCTGATCCCGGACATCTACCGCCAATACTACCGCACCGGCGAAGTGACGGATCTGCTGGTGCGCGTCTTTTATCATAACCTTGAGGACATCGTCTCGATGGCGTTGCTGGGTGCGCGCATGGCGCCGCATTTCCAGCGCGAGACCCTGGCAGAGCGGCTGGGGGGACTGCATCCGTTGGAGTGCTGGAGCCTGGGGCGCTGCTATGACGCCCTGGATTGGGTCGAGGCGGGCATCGACGCCTACCGGGTCGCATTAGCCGGCATGCCGCCCGGCACGGAGCAGACGCAAATCCTCCGCGACCTGGGTTTCCTCTACAAGCGCCTGGCGCGGTGGGACGAGGCGGCTGCGCTGTGGGAGGAGTGGATCGGCACCGCGGCCGGCGACGACCTGACGCCCTATGTCGAGCTGGCGAAACATCACGAGTGGCGCACGGGTGACCTGTCGGCCGCGCGGGGCTGGGCGGCCTGGGCGCTCCGTATCGCGGCCGGGTGGCCGGCCGGCGGTCTGCGCGAGGAGACGGTTGTTGATCTCAAACACAGGCTGGAACGTTTGGAGCGCAAAATCGTCGTGGAAACGGATTGACAGCCCAGGGATCGTAAAGTACAATCCGAACGCTCCCATACCTTGCTGAAGGGAATTGCCCCGGATGAATATCCAACCGACCGTGCTGCCCGAAGTCTTGATCATCACCCCGCGCGTCTTCCCAGACCCACGCGGCTTTTTCTTCGAGAGCTATAACCAGGAGACCTGGCGCGCGGCCGGCATCGATACCGTTTTCGTCCAGGATAACCACTCGAAATCGGCCCGCGGCACGCTGCGCGGGCTGCACTTCCAACTGCCGCCGATGGCGCAGGTGAAGCTGGTGCGCTGCGTGCGCGGCGCGATTTGGGATGTGGCGGTGGATATCCGTGCCGGGTCGCCGACCTTCGGCCGTTGGGTCAGCGTCGAGCTGAGCGCCGATACCTTCCAACAACTCCTGATCCCGGCCGGTTTCGCCCACGGGTTCTGCGTGTTGAGCGAGGACGCCGAGGTGCTCTACAAGACCAGCGCGGTTTACAGCCGGGTGCATGAGCAGGGCATCGCCTGGAACGATCCGCAGCTTGCGGTCGCTTGGCCGGTGGCCGAGCCGCTGCTCTCGGAGCGTGACCGCACTGCCCCTTCGCTGGCCGATTACCTGGCAGGAACGCCGTTTGTGTACGGATTTTGACAAAGGCAGATCGGTTAATGATCCTGATCGCCAATTCACTGACCGATGGAGCGAAGCATGGCTAACCCAAACATCGAACTCGACCCAGTCACCCACATCACTGCCGGCGCGTTAGGCAAGCCGGGCCACCGCGTCTTTTATATCCAGGCCGAAAAGGGCGCCGAGTCAATCACCCTGGTCTGCGATAAAGAGCAAGTGGCGGCGTTGGTCGACGCGATCGACGAGATGGTGCAGAACCTGGAAGAAGAATTCAGCGTGATGCGGCACGGGGGCCTGAAGGTGGACGAGGCCGCGATGGCCATCAAGGAGCCGGTCGATCCGTTGTTCCGCGTGGACGCGCTGGGGCTGGGCTACGACGCAACCCGGGATCGCCTGCTGCTGGTGGCGCAAGAGGCGCTGGCCGAAGACGAAGAACGCGACCCGCGCGAGGTCCGCTTCTTCGCCACGCGCGCCCAGATGCAGGTACTCAGCGCCTATGCGCGCGAGGTGGTCGGCAAGGGTCGCCCGCCGGAGCAAGTCGTGTTGCAGGCCGAGGCCTACGTGCGGCGCAACGGGCACAGCGAGTAACTTGGACGGCTCGATCCTGACCGAGACCCGGTCTTCCCCTCGGGAGATCGGGTCTCTTTTTTCGCTCAGGCTGAGCGCGAGCAAGGCT
>JAPKMS010000145.1 GCA_026645775.1 Anaerolineae bacterium | reverse complement strand
TGCCTCTGTGGTGAGATTCAGGTAGTCCGAATACCCGCCCTCCACCTCCACGATCTTCCCGCCCTCCAGCGCCGCGATCCGATCCACGATGCGATCCAGGAAGTACCGGTCGTGCGAGATCACCAGCACCGTGCCGTTGAACTCCTCCAGCGCGGCCTCCAGCACCTCCGCCGAGGGAATATCAAGGTTATTGGTTGGCTCGTCCAGCAGCAGGAAGTTGGCGTCAGAGAGCATCAGCCGGGCGAGCTGCAGCCGGCTGCGCTCGCCACCGCTGAGCTGGCGCACCTGCTTGCGGCACGCCTGGTAATCAAACAGGAAGCGGCCCAGGAACGCGACTGCATCGTCCTCGTACATCGGCCGCGCGTCCCGGATCTCCTGGATCAGCGTCCAGTCGGGGTGCAGCGTCTCGTGCTGCTGCGCGTAATAGCCGACCGTCACGCTGGGACCGAGCTTGATCGTGCCGCTGTCCGGCCCCTCGTCGCCCAGCTCTGGCCGCAGCGGCTCTGGCCGGTCTCCGACCGAGCCAGAGGAACCGGCCCGTAACCCTGTCGAGATACCCGCTGCGCCCAGAATGCAGCGAAACAGCACCGACTTGCCCGCGCCGTTGGGCCCCACCAGCCCCACCCGCTCCCCGTGCCAGATGGTCAGGTCAACGCCGTCCAGCACGATGTTGATATCATCAGCCCCCTCGTACCACTTTACCAATCTACCAACTTCCAGCACCTTATTGCTGCCGCGCCACCCGCCCAACTCCAGCCGCATCCGCCGCTGTTCGCCGGGCCGCTCAACCTTATCCATCCGCTCCAGCATCTTGTAGCGGGCGCGCGCCTGCCGCGCGTGGCGCTCGTCCACCACGATGCTGGCCCATAGCTCGAACCGGGCGATGGCCGCCTCGATCTGGCCGATGCGCTTCTGCTGCGCCCGGTAGAGCTGCTCCTGGCGCAGCCGCGCCAACTGCTTGTTGATCGCGTAGGCCGAGTAGGTGCCCGGCCAGACCGTGATCCGGCCCGCCTCCAATTCGGCGATGCGATCCACCGTTTGATCGAGCAGGTAGCGATCGTGCGAGACGATCACCACCGCACCGGGATAGCCCCGCACCAGCCGCTCGACGGCCTGCTTGCCGGCCACGTCCAGGTGGTTGTCCGGCTCGTCTAGCAACAGCACGTCGGGCTGCCACACCAGCAGCCGCGCCAACCCGACCAGCTTGGCCTGCCCGCCGCTGAGCACGCTTACCGGCCGGTCGAAGGTATCGTCACCCAACCCCAGGTCGCGCAGGGTCGAGCGGACCCGGTTTTCGTAGGTCAGCCCGCCCGCGGCCTCATACTCGTGCAGCAGCCGGGCGTGATCGTCCATCACCCGCGCCAGGCGCGCCCCATCACCGTACACCGCCGGATCGCCCATGCGGGCTTCGACCTCAGCCAGCGCGCCGCGCAGCCGCGCGATTTCGGGCGAGCCGGCGAGGGCCGCGTCGAGGACGGACCTCACCCCCTGCCCCCTCTCCTGCGAGGAGCCGAGGCCTAACTCCCCCCTCCCTGCCAGGGAAGAGGGCTGGGGGGGCAGGTCCTGCGGCAAATAGCCGATCGTCAGATCCTTGACCCGGTAGATTGCGCCGGCTTCGGGCGTGGCCTGGCCCAGGATCAGCCGGAGCAGCGTCGATTTGCCGGCGCCGTTGGCGCCGACCAGGCCGATTTTCTGGCCGGCCTGGATCTCCCAGCTCAGCCCTTGCAGGATGGGTTTGTCGAAGTAGGTGTAACTGACATCGGTCAAGTTAAGAAGCACGTTAGACATGGGAACCTCGTCCTAAAAATACCTTGTGGCGTCTTTGTCGACCTGTGACCGCAAGCCCACGCGCTGAAAAAGCCGTGGGCAGATGCGCCCACGGCTCATAAATAGACATAACAAGACAAGCAGTGGACGCGCTGAACTAAAGCCGCTGCGTCCAGGAAGCGATGCGAGGCAAAGGAAGCGTGGTGAAGCCAAGCCGAACAAACAACATGGGGCGAGTATACCGGGGGGCGCAGCGGCTGTCAAACTACCGGCGCGGGTACATCGGTGGTTGGGCGCGTGGATACCCAAGATTTCCGCACAGTGTTATAATCTGTTGGAAGGTGATGTGAGCGGAATCAGGATGTCCTCTACGAAAGCAACTTCGCCGCGTCAGGCTGGCGCGTCTGGGTTTGCGGAGATCGACCGGCTGGCCGCGGCGTTGCGGCAACCGTTGCCCGGTCTCGCCGCACAGATGCGCATGGCCCCCAACCCGCGCCCCGGCACCGAGCGCATCTTCGATCCTAACCTGAATTGCCGCCGGGCGGGCGTGTTGGTGCTGCTGTATCCCGGTAGGAGCGAGGCATTCCATAGGGATTCTGACGTACGGGATATTGGGGGATTCGATGGGCTTGCGTGCGCACCGACAGGCTCCGGTCGGGATGCCTCACCCTTGCAGATTGTCCTGACCCGCCGCACTGATTCGCTGGACAACCACCGCGGGCAGATTTCGTTTCCCGGTGGCAGCTTTGATCCCGGCGAAGACGCGGTGTGCGCAGCATTGCGAGAAGCCTGGGAGGAGTTAGGGATCGACCCCGCGAAGCTGGACGTGTTGGGTGATCTTTCACCGCTCTATATTCCGCCCAGCGGCTTCTGCATCTATCCGGTCGTGGCTCATTCCCCCGCGCGGCCGAATTTTGTCCCCAACACAGGCGAGGTCGCTGAAGTGCTGGAGGTCCCGCTCGCACATCTGCTGGACCCCGCGACGCGCGGCGAAGAGATGTGGATGATCCGCGGTGAGGACACCTGGGTGCCCTTCTACCGGGTCGGCCATCACAAGGTGTGGGGCGCGACCGCGATGGTGCTGTGTGAATTATTGTCACTGTTATCGCAGGAGGCTCATCTATGAAGGCGATTGTCTACACGGAGTTTGGCGGCCCCGAGGTGTTGAAGCTGGCAGAGCGCGCCCTGCCGACGCCCGGCCCGGGACAGGCGTTGGTCAAGATCGCGGCTGCTGGCGTCAACTTCATCGACATCTACCAGCGCAAGGGCATGTACCCGGTTCTGTTGCCCGCTGTCCCCGGCGGTGAAGGTGCGGGCACGGTGGAAGCTGTTGGCCCGGGCGTGACCGAGGTGGCGGCCGGCGATCGTGTGGCCTTTTTCGGTGCGGCCGGCTGCTACGCCGAGTACGCGCTGGCGCCCGCCGATAGGCTGGTGCCCTTGACGGCCGCGCTCGGCTTCGAGCAGGGCGCCGCGGCCATGGTGCAGGGCATCACGGCCTATGTGCTGGCGCACGTCACCTATCCGCTCAAGCCGGGCGATCGCTGCCTGGTGCATGCGGCCGCGGGCGGTGTGGGCTTGCTCCTCTGCCAGCTTGCCAAAGAGGCCGGCGCGTTCGTCATCGGCACCACATCCACCGAGGAGAAAGCGGCGCTCGCCCGGGACGCCGGCGCCGACGAGGTGATCCTCTACACCCAACAAGATTTCCTGGCGGAGGTCAAGCGGATCACCGGCGACCGTGGGGTGAACGTCGTTTACGACTCCGTGGGCCGAGACACCTTCGATCGGAGCCTGGAGTGCCTGGCGCCGCTGGGCATGTTGGTGAGCTTCGGCCAGTCCAGCGGCTTCCCGGCCCCGCTGGACATCCAACGCCTCGGTGGGATGCGCTCGGCGTTCGTTACGCGGCCCTCAGTGTTTGCGTATGTGACCGACCGGGCGAAGTACCTGGCGTACGCGGGCGCGGTGTTGGGGATGGCGGCCGGGGGGACGCTCAGGCTGCGCATTGATCGCGCTTATCCCCTGGCTCAGGCCGCGGAGGCCCACCTCGCGTTGGCCGGACGAGGGACGACGGGGAAGCTAATCTTGAAGCCGTAAGGCTGCCGGCGACTGTAAGTCGCGGTCACCCTCGCGAAATCCATCTTCGGGGACCGAATTCTGGTCGGCGCAGGCCGGCTTCGCAAGGGTAGCCGCGGTTTGCAACCGCCAGGACACCCAACAAAGGACTCATCATGACCGACAACTTCATCACAATCGCACCCACTGCGATCCACGACAATCCATTCAAACTCATCGGCCGCGACTGGATGCTGATCACGGCCGGGTCACCCGCGGCGTTCAACTGCATGACCGCCAGTTGGGGCGGGCTGGGGCACCTGTGGAACCGCGACGTCTGCTTCTGCTTCGTCCGGCCGCAGCGCCATACCTTTGGCCTCATGGAGGCGGCGACCCACTTCACGCTCACCTTCTTCGCCGAGACGCAGCGGGCGGCGCTGGAGTACTGCGGCAGCCACTCGGGCCGAGACGTGAACAAGGCCGCGGCAGCCGGCCTGACCCCGATAACCGATGACACCGGCGCAGTCTACTTCGCGGAGGCGCGGCTGGCGTTGGTGTGCCGCAAGCTGTACGGCGGCGATCTGCTCCGTTCAGCCTTCACCGATCCCGCGCTGCCGGCCGAGATTTACGGCACGGGTGATTTTCATCGCATGTACGTTGGCGAGATCGTGCGCTGCCTTGCGAAGCAGCAAGGGGACTAAACTCATGCAATACCGCACTTTCGGTAAACTGGATTGGCGACCTTCCGCGCTCGGCTTCGGCGCGATGCGTCTGCCGGTGATCGACGGCGAGCCCGGTCAGATTGATGAGCCGGAAGCCACACGGATGCTCCGGGCCGCGATTGATGGCGGCGTCAACTATGTGGATACCGCATACCCATACCACCGCGGCGCCAGTGAGGCGCTCGTCGGTCGAGCCTTGAAAGACGGCTATCGCGAGCGCGTCAAGCTGGCCACCAAGCTGCCCTGCTGGCTGGTGGGGCAGCCGGCCGATTTCGACCGCCTCTTGAATGAACAGTTGGCGCGGCTGGATACGCCGACGATTGATTTCTACCTGCTCCACGCGTTGGACGCCGCGCGCTGGCGCGCGATGCGTGACCTGGGTGTGCTGGACTGGGCGGAGCGCGCGCAGGCCGACGGCCGCATTGGCCACCTGGGCTTCTCGTTTCACGACACCTATGAGGTCTTCCAGGAGATCGTGGACGCGTACGACGGCTGGACTTTCTGCCAGATCCAATACAACTATCTGGATGAGGAAAACCAGGCCGGCACGCGCGGGCTGAAGTACGCCGCAAGCAAGGGATTGGGCGTCATCGTGATGGAGCCGTTGCGCGGTGGACTGCTGGCGGGCAACGCGGGCCAACACCAAGGCCAGGGCGTTCCGGGACCCATTCGGGCGATCTGGGATGCTGCCCCGATCCGACGCAGCCCGGCTGAATGGGCGCTGCAGTGGGTGTGGAACCAGTCCGAAGTATCGCTGATCCTCAGCGGCATGAGCACGCTTGCCCAGGTGCAGGAGAATCTCGCCAGTGCGGCCCGCTCCGGGTCTGGCCTGCTCACTGACGGTGAGTTGGCGTTAGTGGCCCAGGCGCGTGACCAATACCACCAGCTGGCCCCCATCCCGTGCACCGACTGCAAATACTGTCAGCCGTGCCCCAACGGGGTCAACATCCCCCGCGTCTTTGATGTCTACAACCAGGCGATGATGTTCGACGCGCCGGAGCATGCCCGTTTCGTCTACGCCAACTGGGTGCCCGAGGCCGAGCGCGGGGACAAATGCATCGCATGTGGCGAGTGCGAAACCAAGTGCCCGCAGCACATCGCCATCATCGAGTGGCTGGAGCGAGCGGATCGCTACCTGACGGCGGTCTAGGACTGGCGAGCATCAAGAAGACACGGAGTCGGTTGGTGGTCCTGACGTTCTGCG
>JAPKMS010000144.1 GCA_026645775.1 Anaerolineae bacterium | reverse complement strand
CCGCCCCACATCGCCAGGTCAGCCGGCGGCGGTGCGACCTTTTGCACGTTGTACAGATCGGCGTAGAACTTCAACGCGGCCTGCACCTCAGGCGAATCCATGTAGCCGACGAACTGCTTGCCATCCGCGCTGATCAGCCGGCCGCCCGCCGCAGCCACCCAGTACTCGAAACCGGAGGTCCAGGACGCCGGGAGCTGCACGCCCCAGACATCGGTCTTGCCGTCGCCGTTCGTGTCTTGGGTGAGCGCCTTCGCCGTGGTCAGCAGGTCGTCCCAGGTCCATCCCTCTTTGGGGTACGGCACCTTGAGTTGATCAAAAATCTTCTTATTGAAGTAAACGCCCAGCGGGGAGTAGTCCTTCGGCAGCAGATACTGGCTGCCGTTCCACTGGCCGGGGTCCGTCAAACCGGGCAGATAAATGCCGGTGTCCATGCCATCCTGGCCCTTGATGAAGTCATCCAGCGACAGGAGCGCACCCTTCTCCACGAACATCGGCACCGCATCGTCGCCGATCTGCATGATGTCCGGCGGCCGCTTGGCTGCGATCTGGGTCAGCAGCCGGGTGTAGTAGTCGTTGCCGGCCACGGCTTCAAGCTGCACCAGGATGTCGGGGTTGGCCTGCTCGAAGCGGTTGATGATCTCCTGGTGGGGCGTGAGGCCCTCGCCGCTATCGCCGGTGCCGACGCGCAGGATGATCTTGCTGCCCTCAGCCGGCGCGGCCGCAGGTGCGGTCGCAGCAGGCTGCGGCGCCCCGCCAGGGACCGGCGCACAGCCGGCCAACACGGTGAAGGCCGCCAACAAGCAGAGCAGCAGCCCAACGAGGGGTGTGGTCTTCTTCATGGTTGGAAACTCCTTTCGGGTAAACTAGCTTGCACAATTATACCCCAGTTCAGCCAAAAATTGTAAAATCCTGCCGCAATACACAGGCTGCGGCCCCAATTCTTTCAGGACTCTCGCTCTTCGTAACGCGAGACCCCTGGCCGCGCCCCCGTTTCCGGGGGCGCGGCCAGGGGTGGGGGCAGATCAGCGGCCCAGGCGAAAGCCCTATCTTTGCCAGCCGAAAATGACATCGTGGTATAATGCTCGCAGACAAGCCCAGCCAACAGCACAGCCCTCGCTCAGGGAAGATCAGTTGCTCGCGGGCCGGCAGCCCGCTGGGTAGAAGGGGCCGCCGCAGTCGTCGTACGAGAACCCGGATGTGCCGATCCTGAAAATGCCTCCCGCCGCACGGCCGGCCAATGATGTCACCTGATCTCACCCTGGCAGTCGGAGCATGCGCCATGTCATCAAGCCAACCCGAGCAATCAAGTCGGTCCGCATCCCCCTGGATCCTCCCGCTCGCTGCAGAGCAGGCGACGCTGCCGCTGGTCGGCGGCAAGGGCGCCAACCTGGCACGTCTGGCGCGCGCCGGCTTCCCGGTGCCAGACGGCTTCTTGATCACGACCCAGGCCTATGAGGCATTCATCGCCGCCAACGGCCTGACGGAGCCGATCCTCAACGCCTTGTCGGCCCGGGCTCTCTCCGCGCCCGAAGCATACGAAGAGGCTTCACGGCAGATCAGGGAGCTCTTCGGCAAGGGCAGCTTACCCGCAGAACTGCGCGACGCACTCCTCGCTGCTTACGCCGCGCTGGCCGATCCGCACTCCAAAAACCAAAATCCCAAATTACCGGTCGCTGTGCGCTCGTCGGCCACCGCAGAGGACCTGCCCGAGATGTCCTTCGCGGGCCAGCAGGACACCTTCCTCAACGTGGTCGGCGGCGACAGCCTGTTGGAAGCAGTGATTGCCTGCTGGAGCAGCCTATGGACCGGCCGCGCCATCAGCTATCGCGAACGCAACCGCGTGCCGCACACGGACGTCAGCCTGGCGGTCGTGGTCCAGCGGATGGTCGAGAGTGAGGCCTCCGGTGTGCTCTTCACGGCTAACCCCCTCACAGGACTGCGCTCAGAGACGGTCATCGATGCCACGGTGGGGCTGGGCGAGGCGCTGGTGGCCGGCCAGGTCGATCCCGACCACTACGAGGTGGACACGCGCACGGGGAGGATCACCGGCCGCACCCTCGGCGCCAAGGCGATCAGCGTGCGCAGCCGGCCGGGCGGGGGGACGGTGACGGTGGCGGAGGGCGGGGGAGAGCGGGAGAGGGAGAGAGCGGGAGTATGGGCGTGTGGGGGGGTGGGAGAGGGGGCGTGTGGGGGGCGCCTGCAGGCTTTGCCGGATGAGGAGATCGTAGCGCTGGCGGCGCTGGGGAGGCGCGTCGCGGAGATCTACGGCGCACCGCAGGATATCGAATGGGCCTGGGCCGATTCCACGCTGCACCTGCTGCAGTCCCGGCCGATCACGTCGCTCTTCCCCACGCCCGCAGGGATGCCGGCCGACCCGCTCAAGGCGATGCTCTCCTTCGGCGCGTTCCAGGGGATGCTCGATCCGATGACGCCGCTGGGCCGGGACATCATGAGCCGCGTCGTAGCCGCCGCGGCGCGCCTATTTGGCATGGCGTTGACGCCGGAGACACAGACGGCGTTCCTCCCGGCCGGCGAGCGATTGTGGGTCAACCTGACCCCCCTGCTGCGCAACACCGT
>JAPKMS010000143.1 GCA_026645775.1 Anaerolineae bacterium | reverse complement strand
TCTATACGGACTCGCGTGATCCCAGCAAGAACTGCAGCGGTATGTGCACCCGCGTGCGCCAGTCCTTCTCGCTGTGTTCTGCCCCAGGGAACTTTCGGGTCAGCCAGTCCTTCTCAGGGGTATAGCCGGCCGCGGCGACCAGCGCATCCATGCGGCGCTGGTACGGCTCGTAGCTCGAATCGAGCGTGGCCGTGCCGTAATCAAAGTACAGCTTGTGCGTCCCTCCCCGCGGCAGCGCCGCGCCCATAGCATCCACCAGCCGGCTGCCCCCGGCCGGCCAGTGCGTCGATACGCATCCCGCCCCGCCGAAGATGTGCGGGTATTCCTCCAGCGCATAGAGCGAGATCAAGCCACCCATGCTCGAACCCATCACAAAGGTGTTGGCTTGGTCAGGTCGCGTGCGGTAGTTGCCGTCGATAAACGGCTTGATCTCGTCCACCAGGAACCGGAGGTAAGCGTCTGAGCCTGGCCGGATGAGGGTCTGGAACGCCCACATGGCGCGCAACGCGACCAGGGGCGATGCGGCGAAGTGCTTTTGCGGCATGTACTCACCTCTCCGCTCCGGGGTGTTCCAGATGCCGACGACGATGGCGCCGCCGACCTTGCCCTCCCCCATCAGCCGCGCCAGCGTCCGGTGGATGCCCCAGTCGGCGCCGCCGTAGGAGGTCGCCGGGTCGAACAGGTTCTGCCCATCGTGCATGTAGATGACGGGGTAACGCGCGGCGGCGTCTGTCGAATAGCCGGGCGGGCGCCACACATCGATGTGGCGAGCAGGAGCGTAGCGAGATGAAAAGTCAGGGTGGCGCTGAATGACGCCGGAACCATCGGAAAGCTGAATCTCCATAAGAAAAGCCCCGTTTTACTCAGCCGCACGCTGCCGGGCCCGGCGCATGCGAAGCAAATCCTGGTAGAAGGCCAGGAGCTCACGGTCTTGCTCCGCGCCCCACGCCATCGGCACGCGATTGACCTCCAACCCCGACCCCGCATCCTTGCTCACCCGCTGCCGCAGGCCGATTTCAGTGCCCTGGTAGATAATCGGCGGGCCGGGCAGCCGCATCTGGGCCGCGGCCGCGCGGCGCAGCGCCGCCTTGTCCTCCTTGGCGATGAAAAGGAACCGGTCCATGTCGTGGTTGTCCACGAAGGTCGGCATGAGGAAATCGGCCGGGAAGAATGCCGCATGGCGCGGCAGGAAGCGCGCCAGATCAGCCTCGGTGCGCGTGCCGAGCGCAAAGACGCGGCGCAGCATGTCCCCCAGGTGAAAGTCCAGGCAGCCGTCCAGCCGTCCGATGTAGCGGCGCTGCACATCCGGCGCATCGATGACCTCGCCGAAGCAGAAGCTGTCGGGCTTGGTCTCCTTGCAGGCCGTCCAGAAGTCGGTCCAGAAGTCGGGGCCGGGGCCGTTGGCGTAATCGAGCCGGTAACCGTCCACGTCGAACTCCCGCAGCCAGTAGTGCGCGATGTCGATGAGCCAGTCGCGCGCCGGCGGATGCGCGTGATTGAGCTGCGGCATGCTCGGCACACCGAAGAAGGTGCGATAGCCGACCTCGCTGTCGTCAAAGGTGAACCAGGCGCGATAGGGGCTGGCCGGGTCAGCCAGCGCGGCCCGGAAAATGTCGTGCCGGTCGGAGATGTGGTTGCAGGCATAGTCGAGCAGGATACGGATGCCGCGCTTGTGCGCCGCGTCCACCAGCGCGTGGAGCGCCGCATCGCCGCCCAGCCGCGGCTCGACGTGGCGCAGATCGGTGGCATCGTAGCCGTGGTGCGACGGGCTGACGAAGATGGGGCTGAGCCAGATGCAGTCGGCGCCCAGGTCGGCGATGTAGTCGAGCTGATCGGCCACGCCCCACAATGTGCCGCCGCAGATGCCGCCCAGATCGGTCGTTTGCTGCCACGTCCGGCCGTTGCCCGGATAGAAGCGATCCACGAACACCTGGTATATCACGGCGGTGCGCGCCCAACTCGGCGGCGCGAAAGTGTCCACGTGGTAGGCGAAGGTGTGCCCGCGGGCCGGGTCGCCGGCCGGGGCGGCCGGCAGCGGCTTGCCGGCGAAGAATGCACCTGCGGCCTGCTCCGCGGCGAGCTGTGTCTCGGGCCAGTCGGCGAAGACCTCCCGCTCGTTCGCGCGCCACGCGCCGATGCGGTAGCGCACGGTCACGCCGTCGGGCTGCGCCGGCAGCACCCCGCGCCACGTCTCCACGTAGCCCCAAACCAACGTGTCCCAGGCCACGCTGACCCGTTCCAGGGGCAAGGCCCAGCCGTTTTCAGCAACGCCGAGCGCACCGAGGGGCTCTGAGCCGTCAAGCGTGTAGTAGCAGATCACCCGATCCGCCGTCAAATCCGGCCCCAGCCGGGCCGTGAGTGTGACCGGCTGGCCCGGGAGCGGATCGGCGGGCGTCAGATCATGGCCGTGTTGCAGACCGCTGTGCGCAGCGCGGTGGTGGACGAGTTTCAGTTCGTCAGTGGCAAGCGTGCCGAAGGTAAATTCTTCCATAGTGGATCTCCAAGCTATGAGATGGCTTGCGAAGGCTATCTCAGTCCGCACAGGCGGACTCGGCAATGGTGGCCGCAGGTTTTAACCGCGGGGCAGCCGATCGTCCTTAAGCAGGAGCCCGGTCTCTGCTAAGAAACCGGGCCCCTTATCACGTCAGTGAATGACGGCGATGACGCGTTGCTTCACGCAGCGCGTTTCACGCCGCATGTTACCCCTTCACACCGCCCATCGTCAGCCCAGCCTCGAAGAAGCGCTGCAAGTAGAGGAAGAGGGCGGCGACCGGGATGATGACCATCACCGCGCCCGCGGCGAAGTAGCCCCACGGCATACTCATGCTGTTCGCCAGGCCCATGAGGGCCGGCACGAGCATCTTGGCGCTGTCCGGCGCGGGCACCAGCACGGAGGCGAAGATGAAGTCGCCCCAGCCGGCGAGGAAGCCGAAGAGTGCGGTCACGGCCAGCGCGGGCCGCGCCAGCGGGAGCGCGATCAGCAGGAACGACTGCACCGGGCCGCAGCCGTCGATCATGCCCGCCTCTTCCAGATCTATCGGAATGGTGTCAAAGTACCCCTTGAGGTTCCACGTACAGAAGATCAGTGTGCCGGTCGTATAGGCGAATACCAGGCCCAGTTTGCTGCCGTAGAGGCCCAGGGAGGTCAGTAGCTGCGCCACCGGCACCAGCGCCAGCACGCCGGGGAACGCCTGCAGCGCCAGGAAGAAGATCAGCCCCACCTCTCGGCCCTTGAACTTGAAGCGGGAGAACGCAAACGCAGCCGAGGTCGCGATCAACATGGAACTGCCCATAGTGATCGTGGCGACGATGATGCTGTTCTTCAGCCAGGTCAGGAACGGCTTATCGAGCAGCATGACGCGGTAGTTCTCCCAGGTCCATTCCGTCGGCAGGAACATACCCGGCAGGTTCAACGAGTAAAGCCGGCTGCCGAGGCGGCCCGAGGCCAGGATGGCGAACCAGATCGGGTAGAAGGCAAAGAGCGCCGCAGCAATCAGGATCACGTACTGCAGGACAATGTAAATGGGAGCGGGTCGCCGTTTCATTCGTACGCTCCTTTTGTGATGCGCGTCATGCGCAGGCTGTAGAGCGTCGCCGCAAAGAGCAGGATGAAGATGATCACGGCGAACGCACCCATGCGGCCATAGGCCTGCGTCTGGAAGATCTGCTTATAGGCGTAGACCATGACGAACTCAGTGAAGCCCGGCATACCGGCGCCTTTGGTCGGGCCGCCTGCCGTCATCGCATAGGCCGTGCCGAACATCTGGAACGCCGAGATCGAGGTCAACACGATGGCGGGCATGATGGCGGGACGCAGCAGCGGCAAGGTGATGTGGGCGAACTGCTGCCACGAGGTGGCGCCGTCGATTTCGGCGGCTTCATATTGGTCGACCGGGATGGACTGCAGCGCGCCCAGGATGATCGTCATCAGGAAGGGGTACGAGAACCAGATGTCGGCGATCAGGATGGCGAACAGCGCCCACCAATTCTGCGCCAGGTACGCCGGCCCTTTGATGCCAAAAATCGCGGACAGCAACTGGTTGATGGTGCCCTGCTCCCGGAAGAAGAACTGCCAGATCAGCGCGATCAGGATGGCGAGGGATGAGGCTGCCCAGGGAATGAACACCATCACGCGGAAGAAAGCCCGGCCTTTGAGATAGGTGCTGTTCAGGAGCATCGCCAGCGTCATGGACACCACCAGGGTGATGGGCACGCGCAGGATCACGAAGAGCACCGTCTGGACGATGACGCCGATGAAGTCGCCCGTGCCGATCAAGGTCTTATAGGCGCCGCCCAGGTTCAGAGCGAGGGCCACTGCGACCATGCTTGCGACGCCAATCAGCCAAACGGCGCCTGAAGAGATCGGGCGCGCCAACCGGCGGTCAAGCCGCTTGTTGACTTGGGCGGCGACGATCAGCGGAACGACGCACGCGATGATCCGCAACAGGTTCAAAAACGATGACCCGGTGAAGAATTGGCCCAACAGATCGGTGTAGTTGGCGTAGAATGGTTCGAGAACCTTGAAAGGGGCGCCCAGGCCGGTCTGCGCTTTCGTCACGCCCCAACATGTCGGTTCGATGAGACGGCTGGCGATCTGGGTGCAGTCAGGAAACGGGTGAAACTGATTGCGGTTGGTGAGCGAGATGTAAGCGGTGAAGATGATGGGGTAAACGTTGAAAATCAGGAGCCCAAGCAACATCGGGCCGATGAACGCCAGGATCGTCAACGTTTTGCGGCGTCCTGACCAACCTATCATAATGCGGCCTCCTCTCTATGCACCATCAGGGGCAGGTGATTGTGATGGAGCAGGCGAAAGTATAAGGGCGGGGAGAGGATCCTCTCCCCGCCCTTATACCCAAGATTGGTTAGTTCATTTCTTTGACGGATTTTTCGATAGCAGCCTGGGCGGCGACCATCGCATCAGTCGGGGTCTGCGCGCCGGTCCAAACCGCCACGCTGGCATCGCCCACCGGGCCCCACTGCGCGTTCGCGTAGGGGGTGTTGGCCATGGGCACGCCCACGTTCAGGGCTGCACCGAAGCCGGCGATGGTGTTCAGTTTCTGTACCTCGGCATCCGTCAGCGCCGCGGTGTTGGCCGGGATCGTCTTGTTGGCCAGGGCCAGCTTCTTGGACACGTCTGGGCCGGTGAAGAACTTGATGATGTCCAGCGCCGTCTCGGCGGTGCCGCGATCCACGGCGTTCTTGCTGAGCATCAGGGTCTTGATGCCGACGAACGGCTTGCCGATGGTCAGGATGCCGTAATCGAGCTTGGCAGCTTCCAGATCAGCGATCGCCCACGGGCCAGTCCACCACGCCGCAGCCTTGCCTTCCAGCAGGGCAGCCTTGCAGATATCATAGCTGTTTTCCTTCAGCGAGACCTTGCTGAAGTCGGCCAGCCACTGAGCGCCCTTGATTCCCTCGGGGGTGTTCATGTAGACCTTGCCGGCGTCGTCGACGTAGGTCGGCATGCCGGAGCCGAAGTAGATCGGGGCCACGTGGTATGCGTCGGAGCCGCCGAAGCCCTGGTTGCAGACCAACACCTTGTCGGCGTTGTCCGCCTTGAACGCGGTGGCCTTGGCCAGCAGGTCGGTCAGGTCCGTGGGCATGTACTTGTCGGTCAGGACGGCCTTGTTGTAGACCAGCGCGATGCCTTCCTGGGATTCGGGCAGCGCCCAAATCTTGCCCTGCCAGATCACACCCTTGACCGCGGCCGGCTCATAGGTGCTGTTCATAAATGCTTCGTCCACACCGAGGTCGTTCAGCGCGATGATGTTGCCCTGCAGCGCCTGGGTGCCGATCTGGTCGTTGGCCCAGCCGATGATGTCGGGGCCTTCGCCGGCGGGGATGGCGACTTTCAGCGCGCTCGAAACGTCTTCGGGCTTGCTCAGGTCAATGGTGACGCCAGGATGCGCAGCTTCGTATTCCTTGAAGGCCGCGGTGATGGCATCGAGGTACTTGCCGTCCCATTGGTGCCAGACGGTGATCTTGACGGCCTTAACTTCGGGCACGGCGGTCGCGGGCACAGCGGTGGGTTCAGGCACGGCGGTGGGCTGCTCTGCCGCGACGGGGGCCGCGGTGGGCGCAGGCGCAGCGGTCGGGGTCGCTTTGGCGCCACAACCGGCGAGCACGAAGCTCAGGATGAGCACGATGGCCAGAACTGGGTAAATGCGTTTCACGTTGCTTCTCCTTCTTTAGAGACTTGAGTGATTTGGATAGTTGTTGGGCAAATGGGAAAGAGTCTCGCAGGTCATCAGCAATGGCGATTCTGAACTTACCTCCTTTGTGGGATCGGCTGAACTCAGCGGTTTACTTCCCGATTGAGCAAATATAGTCTAACACAGCTTCTCCTATC
>JAPKMS010000142.1 GCA_026645775.1 Anaerolineae bacterium | reverse complement strand
GACCACGCGTGCAGCGCGATCAACGGGGCCGCAGGCTGGATATCCCCGCCGGTTTGGCGGCCGGTGTTGGTGGTGATGATCAGCTCGCGGCGGGCGCGGGTGATGGCGACGTAGAGCAGCCGCAGGCGCTCGGCGGCGTAGTCCAGGCGAGCGGCTTGAGTCGCCACGCCCAGCGGACGGAACGCGCCATCGGTGGCCAATGCTTTCAGCGCCGCCAGCGCCTCGGCCTCCAGGTTCAGGCGGTCGCGCACGAACCACTTCTCGGAGATAAACGAATCGCCCTGCAATGCTGAGGGAAAGTCATAGGCATTGGCTGACATCAGGTAAACCCGATCCCATTCGAGTCCCTTGGCCTTGTGCATCGTGGCCACGACCACCTTGCCGCGATGCTTTTCCGGGTCGAAGCCGGTGTCGTCGTCCGAGAAACCGATGAACTTGCGCTCGTTTTTGGCGATTACGGCTAATTCCTGCGTCAGCTCGGGCAGCCGCCACTCGGGATGGCTCTGGCTCAACTGCCGCAGCACGGCGGCCAGCTTGTGGGTAATCGCGACATCGGCCGGCCGAGCGAACAGATCCTGGCCGATGGTCAGGAGAAGCTGATCGATGGGGAGGGTGGTGGCGCCCTGCCACCGGCGCGCCAGATCGCGGAAACGGAGCGCCTGCTCGACCAGGTCATCGTCGTCCGGCAGTTCGATGGCCGTCAACGCCTCTGCACCGGCACGCGGCCAGAGGAAATCTTCCACCTGCCGGTAGCGGCGCAGAGCCCGGCTCACGAGCTCCATGCGGGCTTTCGCCGCGGGCTCTTCCCGGTCGGCCCGTCGCCAGACCTCGTAGGCGGTGGCGAGTTTCTTGGGCGACGCGGGGTCGGCCAGATAGTGGATCACGTTGGCGAGCGCGCCGCAGCCGGCGCGCGTGTTGCTGGTGGAGCGCAGCAGTTCGATGACTTCGATGTTCGCGGCTTTCAAAGCGCCGACCACGGCCTCCCCGCGGTCGTTGCGCGGGGTCAGCACGGCCACGGTGCGATCCGGGTGCTCTGGCAGCCAGCGGATCAGCGATCGCACCACCGCTTCCAGCTCCTCGGCGGGGGTGAACTTGCGCACGCTCAACCGGACGCCGTTTGGTTCGTCCTCCGGGTTGGGCTGCGGGTCGCCCGGCGGGGTTGGTTCGATGCGCGAGGGGGCCAACGCGTCGCGCAGCGCCGGCACGGGATGCCGCGCCCGGGTCCACGCCACCAGATAGTTGCCCAGATCCATGATCGCCGGCGCGGAGCGCCCTGAGTTAGGCAGATCGCGCGCGATCACGCCGGGTTCGGCCAGGAAATCGCGCAGGAAGCGCGGGCTGGCGGTGGTGAACGTCTCGAAGATGGCCTGGTTGGGGTCGCCCACGCGCACCCAGTTGCCGGTGGCGTCCGACAGCAGCCGCAAGATCTGCTCCTGCAGCCGGCTGCTGTCCTGCGCTTCATCCTCCAGCAGGTAGGGCCACCGGTGCTGCATCCGCTTGAGGTACTCGCCATCCGATTGCAGCGCCAGCAGGGCCAGGCGGATCAGGTCGTCATAATCCACCGCGCCGCGGTAGGTGAGGCCGCGCTGATAATCGGCGTAGATCGCCGCGGCCATGTCGAGCAGGGGCCAGACAGCGAGATCCGGCGCGGCTGCCTGCAAATGGTCCACCTGTTCGCGCAGCACCGCGGGGATCAGCTCCAGGTCTTTGGCCAGGCGGATGAAGTTGCCGGCCAGGCCGCTGACCAGCTTGGGCCAGTGGTCGCGACGGGCCCACTCGCGTTTCCGGTCGTCCAGATCGGGATCCAGCCAGGCGTCGGCGGCGTACGGGTGCGCCGCGATCCACGCTTCGGATGCTTCCTGGAGGATCTGGCCGGTTTCGCGTTCATCCGCAATCTGAAAGTCGTCGGACAGGCCCACCAGGGTGGGCCGCTCGCGCACGATGTCGTGGGCCAGGCCGTGCAGGGTGCGCACCCGGTAGCCGATGTGCGGCAGCAGCCCGCGTTCCGAGACGAAATCGCCCACCCGCCGCGCAAAATTATCCACGGCCGAATTGACCAGGGTGACAATCAACACCTCCTGGTCGTCGGCCAGGTTGGCTTCGGCCACCAGCCGCGCGGCCAGCGCCGACAGTGTCTGCGTCTTGCCGCTGCCGGGCACCGCCGAGACGCCCATCTTGCCGCCGGTGTAGGTGAGGACTTCTGCTTGTTTGGGACGCGGTGTGAACATAGCTTCTCGTTATGGCTGCGTGTCCCGCAATACGCGCTGGATCGCGCGCAGCAGCGGCCCGCGCTGCTCCAGGCCCTGCTCGCCCATCTCCGATAGACCCAGGTGCACCCGGACGCGGCATCGGCGCACCAGCCCCAACGCCAGGCACGCCAGCGCTTCCTGCCGGGCGCTATATTCGTCCAAGTCGGTCCAGGGTGTGCCCACTGGCCAGCGCCGGCTCAGCACGTAAGGCTGCGTCAGCGGCTGGTAGAGGCGCTCCCACCAGCCGGGACTGCCTACATCCAGCCAGAACTGGTGGTCAACCGCCCGATTGCCCATCAGAAACGTGTAGGCCGGGGCCAGCAAGACCGCGTTTTCGGGCTGGCGCTGCCAACTGCGCACATATTGGGCCGCCACCACGCCATCGCGCACGAGCTGGACGTATTCGCGGCTCAGTTCCGGCTGCCGATCGGGCTCCGCTTGCGCCATCACCTGTCGAAACTTGCGCGCGGATTCGATCACGTTGGCTGTGATCTCGCCCGCGTCGAAATTGCCGTGGAAGCCGTAACCGGGCTGCGACAACAGCTCGCCAAACAGCCGGCTGAAGAAGTGGTCTAACTCAGTGCGGCGCCGGGCTGCGGTTTGGCGTCGCGGGCCGGCCGTCGTTGCTGCGGCCTTCGTGTGCGCCGCCACCCAGGTGCGCAGCCCTTCGTACCGCCCGCCGAGCAGAAACGTGATGCGCTCCTGCATCTCCGGCTCGATCTCGTCGAACGCGCTGAGCGTGGGCGCCCCCTCTCGGACGCGGTAGGCGATCTCGGCCAGAAGCTGGGCGCGCACCAGATCCAGGCCCTCGATGGCCTGCATCAGCGCGTATGCCACATCAAAGCGGCTTGGGAGGATGCCCCAGGTCGGATGGCACAAGGCGGCCAGCGTCAGCAGGCAGCCGGTTGCCGGTTCCTCATTTAACGCGCGGGACGGGCGGTGCGAGCGCACGGGAACAGCGCGGGCCGCCAGCCGCGCCTCCAGCGAAAACCGCAGCCCGCCGCCCAGGAACGGCGCCAGCACCACGATCTCCTTCGGCGGCACGCCCTGATCGTGTACCAGCCCGGCGATTTCTGCGGCCAGCCAGTCCAGCATCTCAGGGTGGAAGCGGTGCGCGGTGAAATCGAGCGCGCTGCGCGGGCTGGCCGGGGCGCCGACGATCGGCTCAGGCGCCGGCATGGCCGTGGTCGGCTCAGCAAACGTCAGCTCTTCCGCACGGACGCGTCCCATCGCCGCCGGCGCGGCAGCCTGCTGACGCTGCCCGCCCGGCGGCCCCAGGGCACGGCCCAGCGCCATGCTCAGGGCTCCGATATCGGTGGACATAATATGGGCTTGATTGAAGGCCCTGTGCTCGCTGCACTGCGCCTTCAGCCGGTATGCGCTGATCGGGTCGGCGCCCAGGAAGCGGCGGTAGCCGGCGCCCACATCGTAGAGGATGAGTGCGGAGCGGCACGCGGCCAGCCAGTCGAGCAGCAGGTCGTGGGACACCGGCGTGTCCTCTTCCACGTTGTCGGCGATGAGGTGCCGGTAGCGGCCCAGCAGCATCTCGCGGCACTGGGGCAGCGGCCACAGATGGCGGGCGAAGACCTCGTATTGGAGCGAGAAGTCCAGCAGGTTGTGCGCCAGGCAGTACGATCGGAACCGGGTCGCGCACTCCTGCGCCTCATCGTAGACGCGAGCCTGCGCCGATTCGCCCACCCAGGCCGCTTTCAGCCGCTCACCGATCTCGGTGTGGGCAAAGCCGACGCTGGCGGCCTTGTTCAAGTTATCCAGGATCTGGCTGTAGAGGCGGTTTCGGTCGACAGCGATGCTGTCGAAGTAACCGGCCTCCAGCAGCGGCGCGACCATGCGCGCCATGAAATACTGCGCCGTTTCCAACGTGAGGAAGACAGGGGGGCGATTGGGGGTGGCGAAGCCGGCCTCCCCGGCGATCAGCGGCCAAAATAGCTCGGTCATCCGCTGCGCCAGGCCGCCCCACGTCAGCACGGTGACCTCACCGCCCGCGGGCACTGCCGGCCGGCGCAGCGCGTCGGTGTAGGGCGTCGCCAGGGTGCGTTGGGGCAGCAGAATCAGGATTTCGTCTGCCGGGACGCCGGCGCGGAGCAGGGCCAACATGCGTGCGACGGCCGCGGTCGTCTTGCCTGTGCCGGCGGCGCCTTCCAGGAAAATCCGACGGTCAGCGGGCAGGTTCACCAGGGCAATTTGGGCCGGCAGGAGGGTCTGTGGCTGCACGGCCATTTTATACCACACCCGCGGCGTGCCCGCAACCCAGAAGCTACGGCGTAAAGATTATTATGGTAGATTTGCGCTTTTTTCAGAATGGTGGTACATTCTAATTCGTTGTTGCTTTCCGTGGCTCGGTGGAACCGGGTGGGACTTCTCTGTAGTTCCCTTGAGGCTTGTGCCCCCCTACCAGACTCGCGCAAACGGATCGACCCAATAACTATCTCATTTCTTTCAGTTTCAGTTCAGAGGAGTCTATTCACCATGCAAGACAAGACTATCGTTTGCGTAGATTGTGGTAATGAGTTCGTCTTCACCACCGGCGAACAAGAATTCTACGCCCAGAAGGGTTTCACCAACGAACCGACCCGTTGCCCGAGCTGCCGCGCGGCCCGCAAGGCCAGCCGCGGGGCCGGCGGTTTCGCCGATCGTGGCGATCGCCAGATGTACCCGGCCGTGTGCGCGCAGTGTGGCAAGGAAACCGAAGTTCCGTTCCAGCCGCGCGGTGACAAGCCGGTCTACTGCTCCGATTGCTTCAAGTCCCAGCGCCCGGCCGGCACGAGCGGTGGCTACGGTGGCGGTCGCTCCAGCGGCGGCAGCGGTGGCTACGGCGGCGGTCGTTCCAGCGGCGGCAGCAGCAGCCGTGATCGCGGCAGCCGCGGCGGCCGCAGCGACTGGTAAAGTCGTCTAGAACCATCTTCCCCTAGGAATATGGTAATGAACGGGAGGGCAGATACTGCTCTCCCGTTTTTGTTGTCTTCGCGATCTGGTATAATGGCAGTGTGGTGCATTAAGGGGGAACACGATGATCGAAGTCGAGTACCGTGATTTCTCGCTGAAGATCGAACCGGACGAGGATGGGGGGTATACGGCGCTGGTGCTGCAATCCCCGGCCGGCGAAGGCCGCTCGACATTCCGCCTGCCGTTCGACCCCGAGGCGATCGGGCCGCTGTTGGTGGATCTGGGCCAGGTCGTGCGCGGCGCACAGCCCACGATCGCACCCGCGCCGCCGGCTGCCGCGGGGCCGCAGGCCGAGGATGCCGGAGATCAGCTCTTCGATGCTCTTTTTTCGGGTTCCGTGCGCTCGCTGTTGGAGCGGAGCTTTGGGTGGCGTGACGAGCGTCCCGGGCGCCGCGGGCTGCGGATCAAGCTGCACATCGACCCGACTGAGCCCAGCCTGAGATTATTGGCCAACCTGCCCTGGGAACTGCTCCACTACAGGCACACCAGCGAGTTTTTGAGCCTCTCCAGATTAACCCCTATCATCCGCTACTTGAACGTTCAGCAGCCCGACAATCCGGTGCCACTGGAACTGCCCCTGCGCGTCCTGGTGGTGATTGCCAGCCCGCCCGGCTATGATCCGCTCGACCTCGACCGGGAGCGCAAGTTGATCCAGGACAGTTGGGCCAAACAGGACAATGTCGAGGTGGAGTTCATTCAGCGCGCCGCGATCCAGGAGTTGCAGGACCGCCTGGTCGAGAAGCCGTATCATATCCTGCACTTCATGGGCCATGGCGATTTCGATCAGGAGACCGGCCGCGGGGTCATATTGCTGGAAGACCAGCACGGCCAGGCCCAGCGGGTCGATGGCGAAACGCTGGGAATCCTGCTGCGGGACGCGAAGTTGGGCCTGGTGTTCCTGAACGCCTGCCGGACAGCGCAATCGGCCCAGGGGCAAGGGCTCAACCCCTTTGCCGGCGTCGCCACGGCGATGGTGCTGGCCGGGGTTCCTGCCGTCGTAGCCATGCAGTTTCCCATCTCGGATGCGGCGGCGATCACGTTTGCGCAGCGTTTTTACCCGTTGCTGGCCCGGGATAATCCGGTGGATGCGGCGGTCGCTGAAGGGCGGAGAGCTGTGCGGATGCAAGATGCGCGTGGCTTCGAGTGGGCCACACCGGTGCTGTTCATGCGCGTGCCGCAAGGCCGCGTCTTCGAAGTCGTTCCGGCGCCGGCCCCAGTCGAAAGGGCCCCACGGCCGGAGCCGGTTGAGGCCGAGCCGCCGGTGCGCCAGGCGGCGCTGAAGGCCGCGCCTGCCGAAGCGCCTGTCGACCAGGAACCCGTCAAGGCCAAGCCGGCCGCCGAGGCTGCTGCACCCGCTAAGCGGCGGCCTCGGCCAGCAGGCGCCAAGGGCGGCGGCACGAAGACTTCTGCCCCGGTGGCCGGCGTCGCATCCACCGGCGGGGGGAAGCCGGCCGCGGCAGACAGCCAGACGGCCCTGTCGCACCGAAAATCAGAGCCTGCAAAGGCGCCTGCTGAGCCCGCGCCGCGCCCCCCGATTCACCCCCATCTGGCCGTCAAGCTGTCGGCCAGGCCCGGCGCCATCGACGCAGGTAGCCCAGCAACGTGGCACGTACGCATCAAAAACGATGGAGATGCCGCCCTGAAGGAGGTCAAAGCCAGGCGCGGCGCCGCGAGCCTGCTCGGGCCGGTCTCCCTGGCCTGCGGCGAGGAGCGGACCGTGTCCTTCGAGGCCGCGTACGCGTTTCCGGGGCTGATCTCCGAGACGGTCTCGGTGGAGGCGCTGGCGAGCAACGGCCAACGCATCACGGTCCAGGCTGAAGGCACACTGGAGATCCTGCCGGCGCGGCCACTGGCGCCCGACGCGGCCTCCGGGACGCTGCTGGCCCCAGATGAGATCCGCGATCTCCTCAAAAGCTTCAAACAGGGGCGCTTGTACCTGGATCCGAACATCCCAGCGGACAAGCTGGCCCAGGCCCGGGAACTCTGCGATGTGCCGGCCGCGGAGCGCGTCCTGGGGCTGGTCACGGCCTCGATGGCGGCGTTATGGCAAGGTTGGTTCCTGTTCGGCTGCGACGGCATCTACTACTACAACCCGAAGAACGTCGGATTCGGCCAGCCGGGCCCGGGGCGCATCTGCTACGCGGAGTTTCCGCAGCGCGAGTTCAACGCACAGTGGTGGATGAGCCGGGTGGCGCTTGGGCCGGAGCAGTTCTTTGACGGCCGCTGGAGTGAGGTCGACGTCAAGTCCCTCGCGGACATCCTCAAGGCGCTACAGAGCCGGCTGGCCACGAAAAGCAAGGCGTGATGCCGGCATCAGCTCCGCAGCAGGGCCGCCAGGAGCGCGGCCCGCTCCGGCAGCGATGCGAGCTCCACATGCTCGTGCAGCGCGTGCGCGCCATCCCCGGTCACCCCCAGGCCATCCAGCGTCGGCACGCCCAGCGCGGCGGTGAAATTGCCATCCGATCCACCGCCGGTGCCGGTCTCCGAGAGGGGCAGGCCGAGCTCATCCGCCGCAGCCTTGGCCCGAGCATAGAGCGCCAACGTCGCCTCGGAGCGGGGCATGGGCGGCCGGTTTGCGCCGCCACCGACCGTTATCTGCGCGCCGGGCAGGCGCGGTGTCAGGCCCCGGAGCGCTGCATCAATCCGGGCAGCCTCGGCCGCATTCATCGTTCGTACATCCACCTCGGCCCACGCTCGGTCGGGCACGACGTTACTGCGCGATCCACCGCTGATCACACCCACGTTCACGGTGGTGCCGGTGGCGTAGTCGGTGAGCGCCGCAATTGTCGGGATCTGCTGGGCCAGCTCCACGATGGCGTTGATTCCCTGCTCGGGCGCCGCGCCCGCGTGCGCCGCGCGGCCGGTCACGGTGACGGTGTACTCTCCCGTGCCCTTGCGCCAGGTTTTGAGCGCGCCGAGCGGGGGATAAGCCGGCTCCAGGACATAGACCGCCTCATGGGCCACCGCCTCGGCCTCAATCAGTGCGCGTGAGGCCTGGCTGCCCGTCTCCTCATCGCTGGTGATCAGCAGGGTGATCCGCCGCAATGGCATCAGGCCCAGCTCGCGCAGCGCCCGCACCGCCCACAATGCGTTGACGATCCCGCCCTTCATATCGAACGCGCCCGGCCCGTAGAGCCGGCCATCCTCGATCCGCACGGGCCGGGTGGCCAGCGTCCCCAGCTCCCAGACGGTGTCCATGTGGCAAAGAAGCAGCGTGCCGCCCGCGGCGTCGCCCCAGCGGGCGCGCACGATGTCGCCGGCCGTCTCGCGCGCCAGCACGGCGACCTCTGCGCCAAGGCTGAGCGCCTCAGTGGCCAGGGCCCCGGCCAGCCGGTCGAGCGACGGTTTGTGGTCGCTGGGCGACTCCATTTCGACGAGCCGTGTCAGCAGCGCAACCATGTCAGGTGCGTGGTCGCGCAGATAGGAATGCAAGCGTTTGTTATCAGTCACAATCGGGTTCCTCGTTTGGGTGTGATGCGCCAGTTTACCACGGGATGGCGGATGCAGCGAAGTCATCGGGGCACGCGGCGTGTATTCCGATCGGGCCTGACTACGGTTTAGGACTTTCGCCTGGGCCGCTGATCTGCCTCCCTGATAGTCTCTCCTTCACCGGTCCTGCAATCAGCGGCCCGAAATGGCGAGCCTCATGCCGAACGCCCCACCAGGGGACCGCTTCGCGCCTTATCCTGCCGCGCAATTGATCGTGAAATGTGTTCTTGTAGCTGTTCTTACAGTATGAATGCTCCGTGGGGCGTAGACTGCATTTGTACAGTGTTTGATTTATAATTGATCGCTATAAGATTGTTGAACGGGACGGCGAAATGACTGCCACGAGAGTGGTTTAGGATCATGCGTTTACCGTCAAGTCACAGGATGGCCGGAAGTGGCATACCCCGGATCGGGGCCCGTCGAGAATCTGAGAGGCCAGCCGAAGGTGTACGTGTCAGCCAAGTTGCGACCCGCTACTGCGCAGGACGACAGTTTTTTGCGCCAGGTGTTCGCCAGCACGCGCGCAGAGGTGTTGGGCATGATGGCCTGGGATGGGACGCAGCAGCAAGCGTTTTTGGAGCTGCAGTATCAGGCGCAACGCCGCTCTTATCTGGCGCAGTTTCCGGGCGCAGACCAGTATATTATCCAGCGCGAAGCTGTTGATGCCGGCCGCCTGATCGTGGATCGCTCCGCGGAGGCGCTGCACCTGGTTGACATCAGCCTGCTGCCGGAACATCGGAACGCTGGCCTCGGCACGGTGTTGATCCGCGCGCTCCAGGTTGAGGCGGCTCAGGCCGGCAGGCCGGTCGTGCTGCACGTGGATCAAGCCAACCGGGCGCGGCGCCTGTACGAGCGGTTGGAATTCGCGCAAACGGCGGGTGACGACATCTACCTGGAGATGGCGTGGCGTCCGAGCACCGCACAGGGTATGACACCTACTGTCACAGTCCCTGTGACACAGGAGCAGCGCTGATGGTCACAAGTCTCAAGTTACCCTTCCGTTTTGATCCGGCCCGTCTCACGGCCGATCTGGGCCGCATCGCGGCAGAGGAATGGGTTCCGCACTTCAACAAAAGCATTTATGAGGGCGATTGGAGCGGCGTGGCCCTGCGCTCGGTCGGCGGCAAGGCGATGCAGCTCTATCCCGATCCGACGGCCACCGATCGTTTCGCCGACACCGAGACGTTGGGACGCTGTCCGTATTACCAGGAAGTTCTGGCAACCTTCCAGTGCCTGCTGACTTCGGTGCGTCTGCTGCGACTCCAGGCCGGGTCGAGCATCGCCGAGCACCGCGACTATCGGCTGGGCTACGAGGATGGCGAGGTCCGGATCCACGTGCCCATCGTGACAGATCAAGACGTGGCCTTTTTCCTGGCCGGAGACCGTATCCCGCTGGCGGTGGGCGAGTGCTGGTATCTCAACGTCAACCTCCCGCATCGGGTCGAGAACCGCAGCCGAATCGACCGGACCCATCTGGTGATCGATTGTGTGGTCAATGAGTGGCTGACGCAATTCTTCCAGTTGGAGTCGCAGGGGGTCGGGTCAGATGGTTGACCTGCTCACACCCGCGGCGGAGGCCGGTGATGCGCTTACGGGTTTTCGGCGGCTGGTCATGACGGACGCGGCGCTCCAGGGCCAACTGTGGGCTGAGACGGAGCGTGAGGCGTTCGTGGCGCTGACTGTGGCGCTCGGCGAGTCCCACGGATGTAGCTTTGCGGCCGAAGACGTCCGGCAGGCCATGCAGGCCGGGAAGCGCACGTGGATCGAGCGATGGCTGCCCTGACCCCCGACCTGTGGCGAGACTGGGCGCCGATCCGTGTCTACCGACGAGACGGCCGCTGGGCAGTGGATTGGTGTTTCTTGGACGGCGCACGCTTCACGGCCCCGTTCTTTGACGAGACGATCGGTTCGTGCCTGCAGCGGCCGTTCAACCTGGTCTTTCGCCGGCAGACGCCCATCGAGGCGTTGGTGGACACGCAGACGGCTGCCCCCGGAATTCGCCCGACGGGGTTCATCTTTCATATGTCACGCTGCGGCTCGACCCTGGTCTCGCAGATGTTGGCGGCGCTCCCGTCGAATATCATGATTTCGGAAGCCAGTGTGATCGAAAGCGTGCTGCGGGCTGGGTTATGGGATCACAGTGTCACCGATGCTCAGCGTATCGCCTGGCTGCAGGGAGTGATCAGTGCACTCGGCCGGCCGCGCACCGCCCAAGAACAGCGCCTGTTTATCAAGTTCGATAGCTGGCACACGGTGGACTTGGGACTGATCCGCCGGGCGTATCCGGACGTGCCGTGGATCTTCTTGTACCGGGAGCCGGCCGAGGTGCTCGTGTCGCACCGGCGGCAGCCCGGCGCCCAGATGGTGCCCGGCATCGTGGGTCCCGGCTGGATGGGGTTGGACATGACTGCGACTGCTGCGTTGTCACTCGATGAATATGCTGTGCGTGTGTTGGCGACCATTTGCCAGGGCGTGCTGGCGCACCGGGATGATGGCGGGCTGTTCGTGAACTATCGGCAGTTGCCTGAGGCGGTCTTTGCGGAGATCGCCGGCCATTTTGGGGCCACGTTTGACGCCGCTGAATTGGATCGGATGCGTCGGGCAGCCGTTTACGATGCCAAGGCGCCGTCGCTTTTGTTCACAGCCGACACCGCGGCCAAGCAGGCCGCAGTCACGCCTGCGATGCGGGGTTTGGCCGAGCAGCAGCTCGGGCCGCTGTATGCCGAACTGGAGGCGGTGCGCCTCGGCAGGGCAGGGGAGCCCTTGGCGTTTCACCGGCGCTTGCCGGAAGATCGAGAGGTGGATGATCGTGTTAGAACAGTTGAGCAGGGATAACTTCGCCGCACAGCTCAACAGCAACTTTCGGGTGCTTGGCGCGGAAGGTGAGGCGTGCGAGATCGCGTTGATCGAGCTGCGCGAGGGTCGGGCCGCTGATCGCCAGGAGCAGTTTGCGCTCACTTTTCGGGGGCCGCGGGAGCGCTTCCTGGGCCAGGGCACGCTCCCGATGGAACACCCTGCGTTGGGGCGGTTCGACTTGTTCCTGGCGCCAGTCGGCCAGGAAGCTGATGGATTTCTGTACGAGGCGGTGTTTAATCGGCTGCGGCCTGAGTGATCCCGGAACCGGGATGAGGGAAAGGTTCAGCGGGGGATTAATCCTTTCCGTCTCTGCTCCTGCCGCGCAGAGACAGGGTTGGTGTTAGAAAAGGAGTTAGACATGGGTACACCCTTTATCGGTGAGATCCGCATGTTCGGCGGCAATTTCGCGCCGCGCGGTTTCGCGTTTTGTCACGGCCAGCTCCTGGCGATTTCCCAGAACGATGTGCTCTTCAGCCTGATCGGAACGACCTACGGCGGTGACGGGCAGTCGACCTTTGCCCTGCCTGACCTGCGCGGCCGGATTCCGGTGCACGCGGGTCAGGGTCCCGGCCTGTCGAGCTACGTGTTGGGCCAGAGCGCGGGCAGCGAGACCGTGACGCTGACCCAAGGGCAGTTCCCGGCGCACACGCACGCGGCGCAGGCGCAGTCCGCGGCAGGGAATCAGCCGGCGCCGGGCGGCGGCATTTGGGCGGCCTCCGGGCTGAATCAGTTCTCCGCGAACCCGCCCAGCGCCGGAATGAGCCCCGCGGCGATTGGCCCAGCCGGTGGCAGCCTGCCGCATGACAACATGATGCCTTTCCAGGTCGTCAGCTTCATCATCGCCCTCGAGGGCATCTACCCGGCGCAGAACTAACGCCGCAGCCAGGCGTTGCGCCATCTTCAGGAGGAAATCATGGCCACTCCGTTCCTCGCCGAAATCAGAATGGTTGCTTTTACCTATGCGCCGAAGGGTTGGGCGCTTTGCAACGGCCAGTTGTTGCCGATCAACCAGAACCAGGCGCTCTTCTCGCTCCTGGGCACGACCTACGGTGGCAATGGTCAGACGACCTTTGCGCTGCCCGATCTGCGCGGGCGCAGCCCTGCCCACCCCGGCAGCGAGATTCAACTGGGCCAGACCGGCGGCGAAGAGAACCACACGCTGAGCAGCTCCGAGATGCCCGCGCACACCCATGCGGTGAAGGGCGACGCTGCCGATGCGAGCGCCGCATCCCCGGCCGACAACGTTTGGGCGGCGGCGTCCAGTAACCCATTCAGCAACAGCGCACCGGATACCGCGCTGAACCCGGCGTCGGTCAGTACGGCCGGCGGCAGCCAGCCGCATACCAACCAGCAGCCCTATCTCGTGGTCAACTTCGTGATTGCACTGCAGGGGATCTTCCCCTCGCGGAATTAGGCTGCGGCGGGCGACCGAGGTCGTTGCAACCTGTGCAAAGCCGACCTTTGTCGGTCAGGATCGGTCAGCGTAGGCTGACCTGGCAAAGGTTGCAGCGGTTTCCGACCGCCCAGTGTGGCACATAAAGGAGAGTACCATGTCCGATCCATTTGTCGGTGAGATCCGGATGTTCGCTGGCAACTTTGCGCCCAGGGGCTGGGCGTTCTGCAACGGTCAAATCCTGTCAATCGCCCAGAATACGGCCCTCTTCTCGCTCCTTGGGACGACGTACGGGGGCAACGGCCAGACCACCTTCGCCCTGCCCGATTTGCAGAATCGTTCGCCGATGCATCTGGGCCAGGGTCCCGGCCTGACCTCGCGCGACTTGGGAGAAATCGGCGGCAACACAACCGTCACGTTGATCGCGAGCGAGATGCCGGCCCATGCGCACCAGCCGCAAGCGGACGCGTCGGCGAGCGGGCAGATGAGCCCGGCGGGCGCAACCTGGGGCGCGGGCGGCCGCGGCCGCCCGCGCTGCCTACGCAGCCAATTCAAATCCGGGCGCTGCGCTCAGCCCGCAGGCGTTGGCCCCGACCGGGGGCAGCCAACCGCACAACAACCGTTCACCCTATCTGGGTGTCAGTTTCATCATCGCGCTGCAAGGTGTCTTCCCGTCGCGCAACTGATGTGTCCTCTCTATTTTTAGGGGGCTTGCAATTACGTGCCTGGTACTTGGCGGAAGTGCCAGGCACGTTGCCCCCGGATTTTTGAGAAGATACCCACTGATGTGGGACAGGCCGCCAACCTGTCCCACTGGACATGTTAATCGCGCAGCATCGGATCGCGAGATGCCAACGAATTCGTCCAGGAGAAAACGCCATGGAAACTCACTCGCCCCATTCAGCACGCCAGACCGGCTGGTCTGGCGTCGGCAAACGCCTGGTTTTCGGCGCCTGGGCGCTCCTGTTGGTGCTTGGGCTAATGGTTCTGCCCGTCCAGCGCGCGTCGGCGGCCTCGTTCACCGTCACCAAGACCGCCGATACCAACGACGGGACCTGCAACGCGGATTGCAGCCTGCGGGAGGCCATCGTGGCGGCGAACGCCAGCGCGGGGCCGCACACCATCACCATCCCGGCCGGCACCTACACCCTGTCCATCGCCGGAGCCAACGAGAACGCGGCCGCCACCGGCGACCTCGACATCTTGCAGAGCATGAGCCTGGTCGGCGCGGGGTCGGGCAGCACGATCATCCAGGCCGGCGCCAGCGCGGGGAGCGGCATTGACAAGGTCTTCTCGGTCAACCCGAACTTCGGCACGCCGCTGAACGTTTCCTTCAGCGGCATGACGATCCGCTACGGCAAGAACCCCAGCGGCTATTTAGGAGATGGTTTCGGCGGCGGCCTGGATTTCGAGGCTTCCGGGACCGGCAACCTGACCCTCACGGACTGCATCGTCACCGATAACTCGACCACGGATGGGGATGGGGGCGGGCTCGCGGCAACTAACAGCACAGCCGGCAACGGCCTGGTGACCATCACCAACAGCACGATCGCCAACAACCACCCGGGGCGCGTCGGAGCAAGCTCACCCGTCGGCGGCGGGATCTTCTTTGGCGTCAACATGAAGTTCGTCCTCACCAATACCAACATTACCGGCAATTCGGTGATGGGGTCTGCGGGGCAGGGCCAGGGCGGCGGCATCTTCTACTTCGGAGATGCCTCGCCCGCCGGATCGGCGATCCACGGCGGGACCATCTCGAACAACCAGGCGCCCAGCGACGGCGGCGGCATCTACACCACCGATGCGCTGACCATTGACCAAGGCACGGTGTTCAGCGGCAACAGCTCGGGCCGATACGGCGGCGGGCTGTTCAACAACGCCCCCGGCACGACCACGCTGACCAACGTGACGTTCTTCAACAACAGCGCGACCACCGCGGGCGGCGGCATTCGTAACGACAGCAACGCCAGCGCAGTGCTCAACGTCAGTTTCAGCCGGATCGTCGGTAACACGGCCCCTTCCGGCAGCGGCGTGTCGCGCTCGGCCGGCACGCTGACCGCCGAAGACAACTGGTGGGGCTGCAACGATGGGCCTGGCGCGACCGGCACGGGCTGTCCCGTCGCGCCCAACACCAACGCCGGCGCCACCGTCACCCGTTGGCTTCAGCTTCGCCACGCCGCCAGCCCAACGACGATCCTCATCAACGGCACGTCGGCCCTGGCCGCCGATCTGCTAGGGCGCAACTCCGGCGGGGCCATCGCTGCCAGCAGCTTGACCAACCTGGCCGCGTTCCCCGTGCCCGCCGGCACAGTGTTCAGCAACGCGGTTCTCGGCACACTTACGGGAGCCAGCACGCAGTTCACCGGCGGCCAGGCCAGCGCGACCTATAACGCCGGCACGACGCCGGGTGCGGGCAGCGCGGATGCGACCGCCGACGGCCAGAAGATCACGGCGACTATTACGGTCACTGCGCCCGACCTCACGATCACCAAGACGCACGCCGGCAACTTCACCCAGGGCCAGACCGGCGCCACCTACACGATCCGGGCCACGAACAGTGGCACCGCGGCAACCAGCGGCGCCGTCAGTGTGGTCGACACATTGCCTGCCGGCCTGACCGCCACGGCGCTCGGCGGCACGGGCTGGAGCTGCACCCTGGCGACGCTGACCTGCACGCGCAGCGATGCGTTGGGCGCGGGCGCCAGTTACAACGATCTCACGTTGACGGTGAACGTCGCGGCTAACGCCGGGCCGAGCGTCACCAACACGGCGACTGTGTCGGGCGGCGGCGAGTCCAATACCGGCAACGATACCGCCAATGATCCCACGACCATCGTCCAGGCGATCAGTGAGACGAAGTGTGGGTTCACGGCGGGCAACACCTACAACTTCACGACCGTCAATACGGTCGCGATCACGGTTGTCACCGTGGGCACGCTGGACTGCATTACGGTGACGCGCACCGATGCGAATCATCCCAACGCCACGACCGGCATCCAGACCGGCCGCTACTGGACGATCAACGGCACAGCCAGCGGCGGCGGAGCGGCCAGCGGCTACCAGGTGACGCTGGCGCTGCCGCACAGCAACCTGCCCAGCCCACGCGTCTGCCGGTATCCGGGCGGCCTGGGCGGCTCTGGGTGGGACTGCGATAACGGCGCGAACACGACCAGCACAACCTCGACGGTGACACGCACAAACATCACCGGCTTCTCGGATTGGGCGGTCGGCTCGAGTGTCGGCCCGACAGCCGTGCATCTGGCTGGCTTCACTGCCCGGGGGGACGCAACCTTGTTCCCCGGCCTGCTGCTGGCGGGCGGCATCCTGGGCCTGGGCGGTGTGTGGCTGGCTCGCCGTCGGCGCCAGATGCTTCGGGTGCGGGCCAGGGACGCACACACGCCCCAGACACCGGCTTGATCGCCTACCGATTTCAATTGGTGACGGGGTGGTGGCTTGCATAACAGCCGCCACCCTTTTCTATTTCACGGCTTGCTCCTCATCGCGTTCTCTTCCCCGTACGACCTTCGTGCTATAATGGGCGTCAAGGTGAACGAGATGGAATTATCTCCCCTGCGATTTATTGACGAACCGATCGAAGTCCGTTTTGCGGCCGCGCCGGTGTTCGAGAAGCGCCCGCCGTGTCCCGATGCGTTCCTCTGGCGTGGCGAGACCTATCGGGTGGCCGAGCTGTTGAACGAGTGGCACGATTATGCGCGCCGCGGCCGCATGGCGGGTAACATGCGCCCCGATCACGCTGAGGCGGCCGCGGTGCGCGGCTCCTGGGGTGTGGGGCGCGCATATTTCCGTGTTCGCACCGACGCCGGGCCGATCTTTGACCTCTACTACGACCGCGCGCCAAAGGGCTCAAGCCAGCGCAAGGGCGCATGGTTCCTGTTCCGCGAGTTGGCGCCGACCGCGGCGTAGTTTTTTGACAGGATGCTCTATCTGCGCCACAATCTCCCAGTTCGTGAATCTCACAAGAGGAATGGCAGTCCCATGTTGGTTTCTTCACCCTGGTTTACCTGGCAACCGATCACGCTTAACCTCCGCAACCCGTTCCGCCTGTCCTACGGCGTCAGCGAGACGCGGCAGTCGTTTTGGCTCCGGCTGGCCGGCGACGCGGGGTGGGGCGAGGCAGCGATCCCGCCGTATTACGGGATCTCCGATGACGCGATGATCGCGTATTGGAAGCAGATGCTGGATCGCCAAGCGGCGCAGCCTGTCTTGCCCGACGATCCGGCGGCGGTCGCGGCGTGGGTCGGCGCAGCGGGCCCGGCGCCTGCTCGCTGTGCGCTCGACCTCGCGCTGCACGATCGCATCGCCCGGCAGCGCAGTGTGTCGCTCTGGCGGCTGCTGGGGCTCCCCGCGCCGGTCGACCTGCCTACCTCTTTCACCATCGCCATCGCCGAACCCGCTGAGATGGCGCGGCTGGCCGCAGAGGCGGACCGCTACCCGATCCTGAAGATCAAGCTGGGCTCGGACGACGACGCGGCGCGGTTGGCGGCGGTGCGCGCAGCGCGGCCCGATGCGATTTTGCGCGTCGACGCGAACGCCGGCTGGCTGCCCGATGAAGCCGTGGTGCGGATCGGTGAGCTCGCCGGCTTTGGCCTGGAGATGGTCGAGCAACCGGTCGGCAAACACGACATCGCGGGCATGGGCTACGTCCAGGCGCACACCGATCTGCCGATCGTCGCCGATGAGTCCGTGCAGACGCTGGCCGACGTAGAGGCGCTGGCTGCGGCCGGCGTGCGCGGCATCAACCTCAAGCTCCAGAAGGTGGGCGGTCTGGGGCCGGGCGTGGCGATGCTCCGGCGGGCCAAGGCGCTCGGGCTGAAGGTTATGCTCGGCTGCATGATCGAGACCTCGATCGGCGCCACGGCGATGGCACATCTGGCCGGCCTGGCCGACTGGCTCGACCTGGACGCGCCGCTGCTGATTGCAAACGACCCGTTCGCGGGCATCACGTTCGGCGCGGGCGCGCGGGTGCGCATCCCGGAACGGGCGGGGATTGGGTGTCGGGGACGCGGGGATGCGGGGACGCGGTGACACGGGGATGGGGCGACGCTCCACGCTCCACGTTACACGGAGGTTCAATGGTGCTCTGGCAGATCTTCTGGTTGTTCACGCGGGTTGCACTTTTTTCCTGGGGCGGCGGGCCGGCGTCACTGGCGCTGATGCAGCGCGAGTGTACCGCGGCCGGTTGGGTCACGTCGGATCAATTCGCGGATGGTGTGGCCGTTGGCAACGCGCTGCCCGGACCCATCGCGCCGCAGGTGTCGGCGTTCGTGGGCTATCAAGTGGCCGGGGTGCCGGGCGCGATCGCCGCAGCCGCGGGCACCGTGTTGCCGACGACCGTTTTGATGCTGGTGATGATCTTCTTCTTTTTCCGCATCAAGGACAGCGCGGCGGTGAAGGCCATGTTGACCGCGGTGCGGCCGGTGGTTGTTGGCCTGCTGATCTGGACAGCCTATGATATGGCGAACAGCGTGTTCGGCGCCAGGAAGCTGGGCTGGGGGGCGGCGCTGGCCCAGGGTTGGGACAAAGCAGCCATCGCGCTGGTGGCCTTCGGCCTGCTGACCTTCACCAAGATCAATCCCGTGTTTGTCATCCTGGGTGCGGCGGGGCTGGGGTATTTCATCTATCGGTGATACTGAATCAGCGAATCAGCGAATCAGAGGAAAGCTATGCGATTTTTTGACGCCCACTGCGATGCCGCCATGCATTTCGATGACGGTGATTATGATTTTGTCGCGGGATGCGGCCGAACCCACGTGGATCTGCCGCGGCTGCTGGCCGCGGGATACGGTGCGCAACTGTTCGCGGTTTTTGCGCCGGCCAGCTACTATCCCGGCCGCGACCTGCGCGCCTACGCTGAGGCGGCGATCGCAGCCGTTCACGGCTGGGCCGCGGCCTCGGACGGCCGGATGCGGGTGGCGGGAAGACAACAGAGCGAGGCTGAGCGGCGGATCGCGGCCAGGCCGGATCTCCTCGCCATCATCGGCCTCGAAGGGGCGGATCCACTCGAAGGGAAAGCCGATAATCTGCGGTATTTTTACGACCTGGGCGTGCGGCTGGTGATCCCGGCGTGGGACGATAACGCGTTCTCCGGCACTTCCTTCGGCTCGGGCGCGGGGTTGACTGCCGAGGGGGTCAAGCTGGTCGAGCTGTGCCAGGAGCTGGGTGTGATGGTGGACATGTCGCACGCCTCCGATGCGGCGTTCGAGCAGATCAGCGCGATCGTGCAGGGACGCTTCGTTGCCAGCCATTCCAACTGCCGGGCGCTGTGTCCCGCGCCGCGCAATCTGACCGACGCGCAAATCCGTACATTGGCCGATCGGGGTGGCGTGATGGGCATCAACCTGGCGGCGGATTTCCTCGCGCCCGACTACCGGACCGCCTGGGACGCGATCATGGCGCCGATCAAGGGCGCCGATGCAGCGACCCGGCAGAAGCTGCGTGAGGCCGCCGGCCCTCAGCTCGGTGCAATCCCGCTGCCGGACCCGGACTGGATCGCCCGGCACGTCCGCCATGCGATGGCCGTTGGCGGCGAGGCGTGCGTCGGCCTGGGGGGTGACCTGGATGGCATCAGCTTTATGCCCGCTGGGTTCACCGGGGCAGAAAGCTACCCGTTGATCCCCGAAATCCTGGCCGCGGCCGGGCTCACCGAGCGGCAAGTGGAGCTGGTCTGCTGGGGGAATATGGCTCGGGCTTTCGAGGGCGTGTTGGCATCCTGATCGATGGTACGGAGGCAGAGGTTCTATGGAAGAGATTTTGCGGGCGCTGGCCGAGGTCACACAGGCCTACCGAGACACACGTATCCACTATTGTCGGCTGGACGCGGTGGCGCTGGATGGCGCACGGTGCATACTGGCGGGCGTGGTGCTGGATGCGACGACGTTGGCGGGGGTGCGTGCCGGCCTGGGCGCGCGCCTGCCCGGCCTGACGTTTGATGTGAACCGCGTGCACATCCTGCGCGGTGATGCCTCCCAGGTGCTGACCGTGGCGACCAACCTGACCGGGCTCTATGCCGGCTCCTCGTTCCTGGCCGAGCAGATGAGTCAGCTCCTCAACGGCTGGCCGGTGGAAGTGCTGCTGGAAGAAGGCCGCTGGTGTTTCGTGCGGCAGGCCGATGGGTATCTGGGGTGGGCCTACCGGCCCTACCTGGCTGAGGTGGCCGCGCCGGCGCCGACATACATCATCCCTGTGACCGAAGCGCTGCTCCGCGATGCGCCGATTGCTGAGGCGCCTTTCACCCAGCGAATCCTGGGCGGCACCACGGTCGCGGCCCAGATCAAGGGCGCGTGGGCCTACGTCACACTGCCGGGCGACCCGAAGGCCCCGCTGCGGTCCCCGCTGACCGGCTGGGTCCCGGCGGCAGACCTACGCGCCCTGACCGCATTGCCCAGGGACGAAGCCGGCCGCCGCAAGCAGATCATGGCGGATGCGGCACTCTTCGTCGGTGTGCCGTACCTTTGGGGCGGCTGCACGGCGCTGGGGATCGACTGTTCGGGGTATGCGCAGTTGCTGCACCGCCTGGTGGGCGTCATCCTGCCGCGCGATGCCGATCAGCAGTTCGCGGCAGGGCGTCCGGTTGAGGAGCCGTTTCGGCCCGGCGACCTGCTCTTTTTCGGGGAAGGCGACGGAGGGGCCCGCAAGATCACGCACGTCGGTGTGAGCCTGGGCGGCTGGCGCATCATCCATTCCTCGCGCTCGCGCAACGGTGTCCACGAGGACGATGTGCGTGCGGTGGAGCATCTGCGGGAGAGCTTTGTCGGCGCACGGTCCTTCGTATGATCTGTGAAGCTCACAGCCAACGCCGGCGGCGGAATACCACGAACATGCCCCCTGCCAGGGTGGCGCAGACGATCCAAAAAACCGGATAGGCCCACGGTTTGTCCAGTTCGGGGAAGTGGTGGAAATTCATGCCGTAGACTCCGGCCAGGAAGGTCAGGGGGATGAAGATGGTGCTGATGACGGTCAGCGCCTTCATGATTTCGTTCATGCGGTTGGAGATCGATGACATGTAGGCATCGGTGAGGTCGGCAGCCATCTCGCGGTAGGTCTCGATGATGTCCATGATTTGAACCACGTGGTCGTAGAGGTCCCGGAGATAGACGCGCGTAGTCTCGCCCAGGCATTCGTGGGGCTCACGCTGTAGGGTCGAGACGACTTCGCGCATCGGCCAGGCCACCCGGCGCATCAAGAGCAGATCGCGTTTGATCTGGTTGATTTCATTGATGGTGGCGCGCGGTGAGCGTTCCAGAATCAGGGCCTCGAGCTCCTCCATGTGATCCCCGTACGACTCAAGGATCGGATAAAAGCGGTCGATGATGGCATCGAGCAGCGAGTACATCAGAAAGCTGGCGTCACTGTTGCGCAAACGGGTGTTTTTGACCTGGAGGCGCAGGCGGATCGGCTCCCACGCATTGTTGGTGGCTTCCCGGAACGTCAGGATGGTGTTGTGACCCAGGAACATGGAGACTTGCTCGCTGTGCAGTCCGGCCTCTCCGGTTTGCAGGGTGCGCGCCAGGATAAACAGGCGGGAGCGCAATTCACCTTCGCCGCTGCCGTAGGGCTCAACCTTGGGCCGCTGCGGTACGTAGAGCAAATCTTCGACCGCCAGGGGATGCAGCTCGTATTTGGTGGCCAGGGCATGGATGACCGTCATATCGGTCAGGCCGTCGACGTTGATCCAGCGCACGATCGACCATTCGGGGCGATGGATGCCGAGGAATGGCTCCAGGTCATCGATCTCCTGGGTTTGGACGTGGGCCGGGCTGTAGTCGATGCAGGTCACACGCGCCCGTTCGGGGCCGCTGGGCAGCGCAGCGATTTCGTCATGCTCAACGCCGGGCGCCGCGCCGAGGGTGTGTCGAACACGCGGAACATATTTCGGAATGTATTGGAATTGTGTCTCATCCAACATGGGCCACCTCCCTCTGCATTTTACAACGATCGTGTATCTTATAAAAGTCGAGAGGACGAAGGTGAGAATTCCTGGTCGAATGAGCGAATGACACCGGTTGCTCTGTGCAGATGAGGGTAAGCTACATGATGGAATCACCTGTCGGCCCGCGCGTCGTCATCGACGGTCGAGAGCGGGATTATTTTTCGGGGTGCAGTTACCTTGGGTTGCAGAACCACCCCGAGCTCATCGCTTCCGCGCACGCGGCGCTCACGCGCTACGGGCTGGGCACCGGCACTTCGCGCGGCGGTTACGGCGAGCACCCGGTTTACTCGGCCGTGGAAGCCGCGGCGGCCCGCTATTTCTCAACGGCGGGCGCACTCTACTACGTTTCGGGCTACCTGGGCAACACGATCCTGCTCCAGGGCCTGCGCGGCGATTACGAGCGCATTTTTGTCGACGCGGCTGCACATTTCAGCGTATGGGACGGCGCCCGCACGGTGGGGGCGCCCGTGCATCCCTTCGCCCACCGGGATGCCGGCGATCTGGCCGGCCAACTGCGCGCCCATCTGCGGCCGGGCGAGCGGCCGCTGGTGCTGAGCGACGGCGTCTTCCCCATCTCCGGCGAGATCGCGCCGGCGCCGGCCTATGCGGCGGTGCTGGCAGAGTGCGAGGGCGCCATCCTGTGCCTGGACGACGCGCATGCCACCGGGGTAATCGGTGAGCAGGGGCAGGGGACGGGGGAGTATTGGGGCGAGCGAATCCCGACGGGCCTGCGGCTCTATAGCACGCACACGCTCAGTAAAGCACTGGGCTGCGCCGGCGGGTTGTTCGCCGGGGATGCGGCGCTGATCGAGCGTCTGCGCCGGGATGCGGCCGCGTTCGGCGCAACCAGCCCGGCGCCGCTGGCCGTGGCCGCGGCCGCGACCCAGGCGCTGGCGCTGGCGGGGGGCCAGTCGGCGCTCCGCCAGCAGCTCCGGGCCAACGTGGCCCACGCCCGCGCCGGCCTGCGCGGGTTGGGCTGGGCGCTGGCCGACACGCCCGTGCCGATCCTCTGCCTGGCCGCGCGGCCGGGGGTTGACCTGGCCCGGATCCAGGCGGAGCTTTTCGCCCGTGATCTCTGCGTGGCGCACGTGACGCGTTACAGCAGCACCCCTGCCGGCGGTGCGCTGCGCATCGCGATCTTTGCGACGCACACGGCGGAGCAGATCGATCGGCTGGTGGCGGAGATAGGCCGGCTGGTGTGAGCCGGGCACAGCCAGCCAACATAGTCATCGGGTGGGTTCAAGTTGAACCCACCCGATGACGCAGTCCTTATTCCTCGACACTGGGCGCCGGCTTCGCCAGCGTATCCGCCAGCGTCCGCCAGCTCATGAAGGGCTGCTCCTTGGGCCGCTCGTGCTCCAGATCAAAGTCCTCCATCACCTCGTCGTAGGGCGTGGCCACCACCCCTCGACGTTGGATTCCGGTGACCAGAACCTGATCGCGGCCTGCGGCGATCTCGTCGATGATCCGCCGCGCGGCAAATGCGCCCAACCGGCTGCCCTGGATACGATCGAACGCCGTGGGGACGCCGCCGCGCTGCAGATGGCCCAGGATCGTGGTCTGCACCTGGAAGAAGCCTTGCGCCTCAGCCTCCATGATCCGGCGCACGAAGTCGCTGTTGTAGTAGGGCGAGGCATTTTCGGCCATGACGACAATGCCCATCTTCTTGCCGGCGGCAAAACCGCTGCGCAGGACCGCAATATCCTTCTGCAGTAAATCCAGGTTGATGCCATCCTCGGCCAGGATCTCCATCTCCGCACCGCTGGCCATCGCCGCCGCCATCGCCAGGTAGCCGCAACGCCGGCCAAACACTTCGACGATGAACGCGCGGTGTGCAGCGCCCGCGGTGTATTTGATCTTATCGATCGCGTCCACGATGTTGCTCAGCGCCGTGTCCGCGCCGATGGTGATCTCGGTGCCGGGGAGGTTGTTGTCGACGGTTGCGGGCACGCAGATGATAGGAATGCGCAGTTCAGGGTAGCGCTCCCGCGCATCGATCAGCTTGCGCACCTCCTTGTAAGTCTCCATGCCGCCGACCGCAATCATCCCGCGCAGATCCCATTTCTTGATCTGCTCAGCGATCTGGCCGATTTCTTCCGGCGTCAGCTCGTGGCGGACGGCCCCCAGTTCGCTGCCGCCCAGGTTGATCCAGCCCTGGACATCCATCCAGTGGATTGCCTGGACATCGCCCTGCGCCAGGCCGCCAAACCCGTAACGCGCACCGACCACGTCCTGACCTTCGTTGCGAGCGATGCGCAGCGCGGTGCGCACGATCGCGTTCATGCCGGGCGCGTCCGGGCCGCCGGTCATCACCGCGATGCGGCCGCGGTCCGTCACATCCTGCTTCGGCGCGGCGCGAGCCAGCGTTCTCAGCAGCTCCAGCGAGTCGGCGAAGCTGCGCCCGCGCAGCGCCAGCGCCTGCTCGAAGTTGCCGCTGTCAATCTCCGCGTTGATGGCCTGGCTCTTGGCGACGACCTCTTCCAGGGAGGTCGTCTTGGGCTCGTTGTGGATCAGGCCGACCATCACCGGGGTAGGATCGTCGCCCGCGAGATGCTCCACCGCCGCCGCGCCGAGCCGCGAGGCCAGGTTGCGTTCAAATGGGGTGGCCGTGCCCCCGCGCTGCACGTGGCCCAACACGGTGACACGTGCTTCCACGCCCATGCGTTGTTTCAGGATTTCGACGATGGTGTCGGCCTTGATCGGCAGCCCATCGCTGTGGCGCGCGCCCTCGGCGAAGATGATGACGTCGTGACGCCGGCCCGCGGCGCGCCCGCGCTTCAACGCGTCGACCATCTTGTAATGCCAGCGCGAGTCCATCTCTTCTTCGGGGATCAGCACCCAATCGGCGCCAGTGGCGACCGCGCTCATCAGTGCCAGATAGCCGCAGCGGCGCCCCATCACCTCGACGACGAAGGTGCGCTGGTGTGAGTCGGCCGTGCTGTTCAGCTTGTCCACCGCCTCGACGATGGTGTTCAACGCCGTATCCGCGCCGATGCTCATATCGGTGCCGAACTGGTCGTTGTCGATGGAGCCGGGCAGGCCGACGACACGAAATGGCGCCGGATTCTTGGCCTTCTTCGCGGGGATCGCGTTTTCGGCCGCCAGCGCGGTCAGGTGATCGGCCCATTCCCGATAGAGCAGGAGCGCCCCGGTCAGCGAGCCGTCTCCGCCGATGACTACCATGCCGTCGATGTCCGCGTTCACCAGATTGCGCACCGCCTTCCGCCGGCCTTCGGGCTTGCGGAAATCTTCCGACCGGGCCGTGCCGAGGATGGTGCCGCCCAACTGGAGGATGCCGCCCACGCTGCGCCAGTTGAATGGCTGGAATTTGTCGCCGCCGTCCACGACACCCTGCCACCCTTCGTGGATGCCGACGACCTCAATGCCGCGATCCAACGCGCAGCGGGTGACCGCGCGAATGGCCGCGTTCATGCCCGGTGAATCGCCGCCGCTGGTGATGATGCCGATGCGCATGAGAACCTCCCGTTACCCTTTTCTTTTACCGAACCCGAAGAACGATGAAAATGAGCCAAATAGGCCGCCCCGCGCTTCCGGTTCATCGCTGTCTACGTAGCCGCCATCGCCGATCCGCTGGCTGGCCATCGCGAGGGCCAGGGTCGTCTGATCGAGCGCGGCCCGCGGCCACGTTCCGTTGAGCTGGCCATCGCGCAAGACGCTGGCGCGATCCGCGATCTGCAGCACCTCGGCCGGCCGGCGCGTGAGGTACAGGCTGGCGATGTTCTGCTCGGCCAGGGTGCGAATGGCTCGGATCAGGTGACTGAGCTCGCTGGGCGAATTGAGGGTCGCGGCCGGCTCGCTGAAGACCACCAGCTTGGGGCGCGGCGCGATCGCCCGCGCAATCATCAGCAGCCGCTGTTGCCCTGGGGTAAGCTTACCGGCCAGCGTCTCAAGATCCACCTTGAGGCCCAGCACATCCAGGATGGGGCGGGCCTGGTCTGCGATCTTCCGCTGGTTGACCAGGAAGCTGCCCTGGCTCTGCCACAGCCCGATGGTGACGTTTTCGGCGACGCTGAGCTTGCCGAAGATGCTGCTGTGGCGGGGCACGATGCCGATGCCGGCGCGCAGCACATCTTGCGGTTCGCGGAAGATGACCGGCTGGCCGGCGACGCGGATTTCGCCGGAGTAGGCGCCCGCACGGTGGAGGCCGGCGAGGATTTTGAACAGGGTCACGATCCCTGAGCTGTCCTCGCCCAACAGGGCATAAATTTCGCCGGGACCGACCTCGAGCGACAGGTCGGTGAGCGCAACCGCCTCGCCAAACTTCATGGTGAGATGCGCGAGTTCCAGGACATTGTAGGTCGTTTCCATGTTACCGCCTGCGTCTCAGAAGACTGCGAAGGGCGCCAAATTCCTCGGCCCGGAAAACGCCGAGGACGAGGAGCACCGCCGCGTAGATGCCGAAGCCGATCGCCAGCGCGGGCCACAGGGGCAAACCGATACGCTGCAAGCCCCAAACGGCCGCGACGTTCAGCCCTGCGGCCAGCAGCGGCCGGCCCAACAGCGCCGCCCAGTTCATCGGCGCCACGTGGCGTCTTACGGCGACACCGAACGGGATAAAGAGCGAAAGCTCCGCCGGGATCTGGATGATGGCCGCGGCGACGTAGCCGAACCGGGGGATGAAGATCAGGTTGGCCGCGGCAGTGAACAGCACGCCGATGATAAACGCTTTGGTCAGGGTGCGCTGTTGGTTGACTGCGATGAGCACGTACTGCGTCACCGAGTTCACGAAGCCGATAGGGATCGACCAGATCATGATGCGCAGCGCGATGGCCGAGTCGGGCAGATATGCCGCACCGCCCAGGATCTGGATCAGCGGCGTGGCGGCGAAGGTGAAAAAGATGGCGATGGGCAACGCGACGATGAACAGCAGTTGTAACGCCAGCCGGTAACCTTTCACCAGCGAATCCTTGCCCGCCTGCGCATAACGGCTCATCAACGGGAAGATGGCCAGGGTGAAATACGCCGGGATCACGTTCAAGCCGTCCAACCACTTCACACCGGCAGAGAAGATGCCCAGCGCCGCCGGGTTGGTCGCCCCGCGCAGCACGAACTGGCTGATCCGCCAGAACACCGTCGCCAGCAGGTTGTTGATCATCAGCGGGCCGGATTCGCGCAGCATGTAGCGCTGGAGGGGCAGGTCGAGGCCGAGCCTCCCTCGCCGCGTCCCCGCGTCCCCGCGTCCCCGCGTCGCCGCGTTTTCTCGGCCCAGCACCTTATCCTGGAGCACGACCCACAGCCAGATCATCTGCACGATGTTCATCACCAGCGAGACGCCGGCCAGGCCCACAAAACCGAGCTCCAAGGGGGGCAGCAGCACCAGCGCGCCCAACGCGACCTTGGCCGTGGCGATTGCCGTCGCGATGCCGGCCGGGTACTCCATCTCCTCATAAGCATTGAAGATCGAGCTGATGCCGTCGCTGATATTGGCGAACAGCAGTGCGCCGGCGAACAGCAGGATCGCCTGTGCTTCGGCGCCGGTGAGCTGATGGAGGAAGACGCGATAGCTCAGCGCGACGGCGGCCATCACTGGTAAGCTCAGCAGCCACAGCCCGGTGCGCAGCGCGAGGGTGTTGGCCAGGAACCGACGGGCGCGGCTGCGGTCAATGGCGACATCGCGCGTGACCAGGGTGCCCAGGCCGAACCGGGTCACGATCTCGAAGATGCCGTAGAATGCGATCGCAAACGCGTAACTGCCTTCGCCGGCTGGGCTCAGTATGCGCAGACGCAGCATCGCGAACGCGAAATCGATGCCCTTGCTCAGCAACGACATGCCCATCTGCACCGCGCTGTTCTTGGCGACGGTGCCCATCTCGCTGCGCTCGCCGCGATAAAAACGGCCCCACGCCCACCAGCCGGCCAGCAGGAGCAGCGTGATGCCCGCCAGGAAGCTGGCGTAGAGCCCCAGCAGCAGGCTGCGCGGGGAATAAACGAAGCGCACCGTCCACTGGCCCGCTTCCGGGAGGTACACTGCGCGGAACGTGCCATCGGCCCGGTAGAGCGACAGTTGCTCTTCGATGGACTCGCCCTGTTCGTTGACGCCCTCGCCCTCCACCCCGAACGGCCGCAGGTACGCCTTCCAGCCGTCGAAATAGTTGTCGGTGAACACCAGCCAACCGCGATCGCTGATGTTCACGTCCACGAAGATCTCGCGGTTGCCGCGCTGGCTGATCCGCGCCTCGCGCACCTGGGGCGATGCCGGCGCCGGTAGTTTATCTGCGGCGAGGCCTTCAATGACCACGGTTTGCGCGGGATCCACGGTTTGCAGTAGGTCCAGCGCCTGGGTTTGATCGGCCGCAGCGACCGCCGCCGGCACGATGAAGGCACGCGGGTACGCGCCCCGGTTCTCGTAGACCTTGACTTCCTGATCGTAGACCAGCTCATAACCGGCGTTGGGGATCGCATGCGTGGTGACGACATAACGGACGCCCAGCAGATCCAGTAACGGATTATCCAGCGCGTCATAGTTGGGCTGGCCGCCGATCTGCGTGTAGATCGGCGCGATGCGGTTGTAGAGCAGGTCATCTTGCGTCTGGATGCGGCGCATGTACGCGACGTACTGCTTGGGGATGATCGAGTCGTAACCGCGTACGTCTTCCAGCCCGTACGACATGGCCGCGTTGGCGTTCAAGACCTTCTCGCCGGGCACGTCGAAGCTGGTGAGCCGCCACGGCTGCGTCGCATCCAGCTTGCTTTGCAGGTACTCGATGGCCGGTGGCTTGAACTGCAACAGCCCCGGGTCGGTCGCCGGGTTGAAATGATGGCCGAACAGCCAGAGATCGAGGATGAGCAGGGCGATGAAGGACGCGGCGAGGGGGAGTATGGGCGGATGGGAGTGTGGGAGGATGGGAGTGTGGGGGAGATCCCTGTCTCCTTGTCTCCTTGTCTCCTTGTCTCCGCGTCTCCGTGTTCCCCACACCAACAGGCCGCCCGACAGCAACGCCATCGCCCCAAACCGCGCCAGCCCCAACGCCTGATGGCTCCAGGCCATCGCGCCGTCGGCATAGCCAAACTGCCGCGCCAGATCGGACGCGGCCAGCAGCCGGTCGCCGAGCGCCACGAAGGGTCCCGGCACGAAGATGCTGACCAGCACCGCGGCCAGCGCCCCGGTCCCGGCGATCACGGCCAACCAACCGAGGATGATTGCGGATTGCGGAATTCGGATCGTAGATTGCTTTGGATAGGCAGGTGAATTCGCAATTCGCAATTCGCAATTTGCAATTAACGCGTCCAGCCCATACCCTGCCAACACCGCCATGCTCAGCGTGTAGGGGAACACCCAGCGGAACGCGGAGTGCAGTTGGCTGTAGCCGGGCAGCCCATAGTAGAGGATGGCGTACAGCGGTGTGCCGAAAGCGAAGAGGAGCGAGAGCACGGCCAGGACAGCAAAGAGGGAGACGGAGCCACGGCGGTTCGATGGCTCCGGAATCGAGGCTTCAGCCGGTTGCGTGGGGAATCCGACAAACCGGCTAAAGCCTCGATTCCGGATAACGGATGTCATGACTGCGATGACTGCCAGCAGCAACGTTGGAATGCCCAGGTAATTCCCACCCTCGACGTAGTTCTTCACGCCCCAATCGATGGCAGTGAGTTCGCCGCCGAGTGCGTTTTGCGTCACGGGTGTCCAGACGCGCTGCCAGATGTCGAAATAGCTGTGGGTGGTCGGGTTGCCGAACGCATCGGGCAGCAGGAAGGTGATGATCTGCCGGCTGGGCCAGGCCCAATCCCGCACTTGTTGCAAGCTGGCCGACCCTTCACGGAAGCTCTGCCGCACCAACTCGAACAGCGGGAGCAGTTGCACGCCGCCGAGGGCCATCCCCAGTGCCACCATCACCCCCAACCAACTGGCCAACCGCAGCGCGGGCCGCCAGGCGCCGACCCGGCGCCGGAGTGCGATCAACCGCCAGGCTGCGTAGAACGCGCTGACCATCAGGGTGTAGTAGGTGATTTCGACGTGCCCGGCGAGGTTCTCGATCCCCAAGAAGAGCGCGCCCGCTGCGATGTAGGGCACCGGCGAGAAGGGGCCGGCGCCTTTCTGCTCCTGCTTGCGGATGGCGATCTCGATCATCGCCAGGATCAGCGGCAGCCAGGCGGCCGCGGCGATGATCATCGTGAAGTTGACGCTGACAATGAAGAAGCCGGAGAACGCATAGGCGACCGCGGCCAGCATGGCGGCCAACCGGCGCTGACGCAGCACCCGCGCAAAGACGTACATGCCGGCCGCGGCCAGCCCGATCTGGAGCCAGGTGAAGACGCCGTAAGCGAGCCAGAGCGGCAGGATGTAGAATAACGCCGTCAACGGGTAGAGCGCGGACTGCTGTCCCGCGGCCAGGAACGGCGCCCCGGCAAATAGCCGCGGGTTCCACAGCACACCTGCCAGGTCGCCCGTCCGGAGCGCCTCGCTGATGAACGACTTCCACGGGTAGTTCTCCAGGATCAGGTCGCTGATGAGGCCGTTGTGCGGCACACCGACGCCCTGTTGCGCAGCAAAGCTCTGCCAGGGGTTGAAGGTGTAAAGATTATCGACAGGGAGCAGCGTTTTGCCGCCCAGCACCTGTGGCGCAAACCACAGGAGCGGCAGCAGCAGCAGTGCCAGGATGCAAAGGATATCTAACCTGTGCGAGGATTTCAAGGGGCGGTCTCCAGAACCGGTAACGAGTAACCTGGGTTGACTCGTTACGCGTCATTCGCTCCGTTTCGCGTTGCGATGCCGATACCAGATGCGTATGACATCCAGGGCGCCTTGGAGCTTGACCGACATGTTCATCTTAGATTGACCGATCCGTCGATCTTCGAAGTAGATGGGGATTTCTTTGACACGAAAGCCCAGCCGCTCGGTCAAGTAGGCCATTTCGACCTGGAATGCGTAGCCATTGGCCTGCACCCGGCGCAGGTCGATGCCGCGCAACGTGGCCGCGCGCCAACACTTAAAGCCGGCTGTGATATCGCGCGTCTGGAGACCCAGCAGCCGGCGCGACCAAACTTCGTTGGCCCACCAACTCAAAAAGCGCCGCCACCAGCTCCAACGTTCATCCAGTTGCCCCCCGCTGACATAGCGCGAGCCAACCACCACGTCATAAGCTTGCATCTGTTCGAGCATGGTTGGGATGGCGCTGGGCGGATGCGAGAAGTCTGCGTCCATTTGGATGAGGTAATCTGCGCCCATCGCCAGGGCGTGCGAGAAGCCGTCGACATATGCCCGGCCCAGGCCCTGTTTTTCAGCGCGATGCCGCACGGCGACGATCCCGGGGAATCGCTCGGCGAGCGCATCGGCGACGCGCCCGGTTCCGTCAGGCGAGTTGTCATCGACGATCAACACCGCCAGATCGGATACCGCCAACGCGTGCAATTCAGCGACCAAGCCGGGCAGGTTCTCGGCTTCGTTGTAAGTAGGGATGACGATGATGGTCTTCCCGCGGGTGGGTGTGTCGTTGGTTGGTTCGGAAGGCATAACGCCCGCGATTTTACCACGGCCCCTGATAAAGGTCAAAGACTGGTCTGACTTGCGACTGCTGCGGCTTCAGCGTATAATAGAGTTCACGCGCTGACCAAGCAAAGGGGTGTGAGCTATGGGCCGCGACCCAAATGGCAGGCCGATACAGATCCTTTTCGTCGGACGGGCCGAACCCAGCTATGAGAAATTTTTGCAGAGTTTCCAGCAAGAGGGATGCGCTGTGCATTTTGCGCGTACGCAAACGATGGGCTTACAACTGGCGCGGCAGTTTCAGCCCAACATCGTCGTGATTAACACAGTCAACAGCCATTTTTCCGGTGATCGCCTCTGTCGTATCCTGGCACGGCGTCTGCCGGGCGCCCAGCGTGTGCTGATCGTGGAGCGCGGCGAGGGGGCCCAGATTCCCTGCGAGCAGCGGTTGGTCCGGCCTTTCACCGGCCACAAGCTCCGCGAGACCGTCCGCAAGATGTTGGAATCGACCCTGCCGCACACCTTGCAATTGGGCGAGGTGGAGCTCAATTTGACGGCCCGCGTGGTCAGCGGCGCACAAGGCCGCGAGCACTTGACACCCAAGGAATGCAAGCTGCTCTCCGCCTTTATGCGGCGTCCCAACCAGGTCATCTCCCGCCAGGAGTTGATGAATGAGATCTGGGATACCCATTATCTGGGCGACACCCGCACGCTCGATGTGCACATCCGGTGGCTGCGCGAGAAAATCGAGGTTGATCCCCACAATCCCACGGTGCTTGTGACTCAGCGCGGCGTTGGCTATAAACTGATCATGCCAGGCGCCGAACTTCCTCCCGATCCCCTGCAACCCTCGGAACTAGAGGACTGATCGTCTGGTCTGACAGGCGGACCTGGCCCGGCCAAGCTCCCCTTAAACGCAAAATCGGCGCTTGATGGCGCCGATCGCGTGGCAGGGGGACTAAATTCTCTGTAGTCTGCTTACAGGGCTTGGTTCATCGCCTTCATCAGACGTGACTTGCGTCGCGCCGCGTTGTTCTTGTGGATGACGCCTTTTGCAGCGGCCTTGTCCAGCGCGCTGATCGCGACTTGCAGCGCCTGCTGCGCATCAGAGAGTTTGTTGGCGGCCAGAAGTGTACGCACCCGCTTGACACTGGTGCGGCTGCTGGTGCGGACGGCGCCGCGGAAAATGGCTTTGCGTGCATCGCGACGCTCGCACTTCAACGCGGATGGGTTCTTCTTCAGATTTGGCACCTAGAGCCTCCGTAAATCTACTCACACCGGATGATATTCAAACGCCGCAACGGCAGAGATCACCGGGTGTTGTTTCTGATGGGTGGTTATCGCTGACCACAGACGGCAACTATACCTCAAGGGGCCGTTTTTGTCCAGTTTGGGGGTGTCTGTTTTTCAGGATTCGGCGCGGAGGTCTTCAGCACATCCGCCATGGCTTCCTGCACGTACGGATATGCCAGCCACACCGTCCCTGCACCAAAGAGGCCCCCAGTGATCAGGCGCAGCAGCCATGTGCTCTCGCGCAGCCCCACCAACTGGCTGCCGCCATCTACGGCCGCTGGCAGCAGCACCAGCACGTACATCCACAGCGGCATCTTGGGCAGGCGTGCGCGGCGCCGTGCGAGCGGCGTGCGCAGCACGCCGAACAGCAGCCCGCTCACCAGGATCGCGCCGTAGATCGCCGTGTCCCGCTCGCAGATGGCGACCTTGTAACCCGTTTCCGGCGTGCCGATGAACCGCAGCGCCTGGCGTTGGAAGATGTTGAGACCGGCGGGTATCTCGCCCTGCGTTTCCAGCTCAAGCTCGGTGTAGACGCCCCGCGGGCCGAAGAGAAAGAACGAGCGCTCAGGCAACTGGTGGCAGGTGGGCGCATAGATCGCGTAGATGACGCGCGCAGGGCCGGCCGCGCCCACGTGCATCAGCACCGGCGCCAGGAACGGCAGGCCGACGAAGACCGCGACGAGGGCGTTGAATAGTGCCAACCAATGCTGGGCCAACCAAACCGCCAGCCGGTCGACGGCGTGCGAGAGTCGAGCCAGCGGCCCGGTGGTGGGCAGCCGCACTTCGACGTCCGGGGGCTTTTTCTGGTCGGTCATGCGCACCTCCGCCGGTCGCGCCTATGCAGACGTCGGCCGGCCAGCCACGGTCGTGCCGCTCAGATAGCCGATATAGGCCGGAATCAACGGCAGTACGCACGGCGACAGGAACGACAACAGGCCGGCGATGAAGGCGATCGGGATGGTGATGGCTGACGCCAGACCCGCGCCCCCCAGCTCCACGCTGGCCAGCCCGGTGCCAAACTGTCCCACCAGGAGATTGGCGATGATCGTCAGCCGGTTGCTGTACAGCAGCACGCCCATCAGAATCAAGAAGACGCCGGTGATCTTCGACACAATGCCCAGGTGGCGGTTCATCCGCCGCAGCAACGGCGTCACGGTTGCCAGAGCCGCACCGGTGATCAGGAACGGCAGGCCCAGCCCGGCCGAGTAGACAGCCAACAGCCCGGCGCCTTGCGCCACCGTTTGCACTTGGCTGGCCAGCCCCAGGATCGCGGACAGCACGGGGCCGACGCACGGAATCCAGCCGGCCGAGAAGAAAATGCCCATGATGAACGACGCCAGGTAGCCCAGGCGCGGATCGGCGTTCATCTGGACGCGGCCCTCGGTGTACATCAGGCGACCGAGCAGGTTAACAAACGCCAGGTAGGCGCGGCCGAGCACGTTCCGGTCGCCCCCCGCCGCGCGAATCCGGTCGGCGACCCAGCCCAGCATCCCCGCAACATGTAGACCGAACAGGATCAAGATGATCCCGCCGATTTTGGCGATCGTCGACATCATGGGATTCAGCGCATTGCCAAAAAACGCCACCGAGGCGCCCAGTGCAATAAAGATCGCGCTGAAGCCAAATACGAAGGCCAGGGCATGGAAGAAGGTCAGCCAGCGATTGCCGGTAGTCATCAAGGCGCTCCTCAACGGGATCGGTGGGCTTCCCGATCGCGCAACTGCTCCTTCAGGGCATCGATTTCGCGTTGCAGGCTACTCTGCCGGCGCACCATGCTGAAGATGAAGGCAAATGCAGCCAGCCAGACCACCAGGTAAGCAGCAATCATATATTCCATGGGGAAGCTCCTCAGTTAGTAGTTAATTTGTTCTTTCAGGCTTTCCACCTGTTCCGCCGTCTGCTCCAGCCGGTAACGGTGCATTAGCAACACGACATAAAACAAGGTGAAAGCGGCCAGCGCGAAGAAAAAGGCGGTCATCATGCCCGCAGAGAGCCCGAAGCCCTCGTTCGGGTCGATGAGCACCGGGTGGATGGTGCGCCACCAGCGGATCGACATGAAGGTGATCGGCACGCTTAAGAAGGCGAAGATCCCGTACACCGCGGCGAAGCGCGCGCGGCGCGCCGGGTCTTCCATCGCGCCGCGCAGCATAAAATACGCCACGAAGAGCAGGAACATGATGGTGTAGGTCGTCAGCCGGGGGTCCCAGGTCCACCAGACGTTCCAGGCCGGCTTGGCCCAGATGGCGCCGCTGGTCGCAGTCGCCAACGTGAAGATCAGCCCCAGCTCGGCCGATGATACCGCCAGGTTGTCCCAGTTGCGCTTGCTGCTGACCAGGTAGCCGATGCTGCCGATCATCGTCACGCCGAACGCCAGCATGCTCAGCCAGGCGATGGGCACGTGAAAATAGATGATCCGCTGCGCGAAAGTCTCGTTGCTGGTCAGCCCGGCCGCCGAGGGCGCCACCCACAGCGCCATCACGGCCGCGGCCAGGATGGCCAGCGCCGAGATCACGGTCAAGACAGTCAGGATGCGATTGGATCTCATAAACAACTCCGAACCGGGAATCGGACGGGGCGAATGGCCGAATCGCGGGAGTGCCCATTCGTCGCTCGCCTCATTCTTCCATTACAAATCCGAACGTGAGATAGGCCACCACCGTGAATCCCACGTCGTACAGCGCGATCAGCCGCAGCCAGTTGGCCAGGCTGCTCAACGACTCGCCATCCAGCAGGCTGCCGGTCATTTTCACCCCGGCGACCAGCACCGGGAGCAGCACCGGGAAGAGCAGGACGGGCAGCAGCACCTCTCGGGCCCGGGTGTTGACGGCGATGGCTGAGAAGATGGTGCCCACCGCGGCAAACCCATAGGTGCCCAGGAACAGGGCCAGCAGGTGGGGGCCCGTGAGCAGCGACAGGTTGAAGAAGACCATCACCAGCGGCAGCAGGATCGCCTCCACGACGGTGATGAAGATCAGGTTTCCCAGCATCTTCCCGAAGTAGATCGCAGCCCGATCCACCGGCGCCAGCAGCAAGCCGGCCAGGCTGCCCTTGTCTTGTTCGATCACGAACGCCCGGTTCAGCCCCAGCGTCCCCGCGAACGTCACCGCCACCCAGACGATGCCGGGCACCACCATCTTCATGGAGGGCACGCGCAGCTCGAAGGCGAAGTTGAAGACGATGACCGCCAGCAGGGCAAAGACAAACATGCTGCTGAAGATGTCCTTGGTGCGCAGCTCGGCCCGGATATCTTTCCCGATGATGGCGGCGACGATTTTCCAGAATCTCATCACGATCCCACGTATGTGTCGTACAGCGGCCGAAACTCGGCCGGGGTCATGCCGCGTACGTCGGCCTCGAACGCGATGCGCCCGGCCGCGAGGATGACGACCCGGTCGGCGATGGCTAGGCCGCGCTCGATGCTGTGCGTGATCGTCACGATGGTGCGCTTTGTCGGGCCTGGACCCGCTCCTGCGCGTCCGTTTCCGGCTGCGCCCCGGCCGCTCAACTCCGTCAATAGCCCGTGCAGCATTTCAGCAGCCTGCGGATCCAGGCCGGTGTCGGGTTCGTCCAGCAACAGCACTTCCGGGTCATGGAGCAGGGCCCGCGCGATGGCCAGCCGTTGCAACATGCCGCGCGAAAAAGTGCGCACGAGGTCGCCGCGCCGGCTGGTCAATCCGACCTGCGCCAGCATGGCCGCGATGCGGGCAGCCGGCTGTTGCAGATCGTAAAGGCGGGCAAAGAAAGCCAGGTTCTCCTCGGCTGTGAGGCTGTCGTACAGCAGCGGGGCATGGGATACCACGCCCAGATAGCGCCGGATGCCGTCGGAGTGAGTGGCCAGGTTCAGCCCGCCGATATGCACGCTGCCGCTGCTCGGCCGGCTGAGGCTGCTCAGGATGCGGATCAGCGTGGTCTTGCCCGCGCCGTTCGGCCCGAAAAGCACCAGCGACTCGCCCGGCATCACGTGCAGATTGACGCCGCGCAGCGCATACTTGCTGCCGAACGATTTCGTCAGGTTGCGCACATCAATCATGGCTACGGCGTCAGCGCTCACAGGGCTTCCTTGCGCAGGATATCGCTGAGTTGGGCTTTCAGCAGCAGACGTTGGTCGCGGTAGGCCGATTCGCTCAGGTCGCCGGCCTCAAAGGCGAGGTCTAATTGCGCCAGGGCGTCGATCAGCGCGTCGCGCTCGGTTGGCGCCGCGGCGGTCGGCGTCCTGCGACCGCGCACCAAGGGCAGCAGCACCAGGGCCGTGGCGCCGGCTGCCGCCAGGCCGATCAGCCCGAACAGGAGCGGGCGGGGAATCGAGGACCCGGTCCCGCCGGTCGGCGCCGTCGTCGTTGCGCCGGCTGCCATTGCGCTTAGCCCGGTCATCCGGAGGGTGATCGCCTGGCCGGCCGGGATGTTTTGGGCGCTCAGGTTGTAGTAATTGCCCATTTGCGTCTCGCGCAGGCCCAGGCTGGCCAACTGTTCGCTGCTGACCTGTTGGCCGATATCGCTGACCAGGGCGTTCACGTTGGTCGCGGGGTACGCCAGCGACCACACGATGTCCAGCTTTCCGTCGGAGTAGGGGAGCGAGTAGCGGTACAATACCTGGCGGGTGTTTTGGCCCGGCGGCAGCCCCAGTTTATCGACAAACCCATCGGCCGTCACCTCGAAACGCCCCGCGTCATCGGCGCCATCGATGGAGAGACCTTGCGCGCCGGCAGGCAAGGTGAAACGCAAAACCGCGCTGCCATCGCCAGTGTACGTCCGGTCGCCGTCCAGGCTGAAGACGAGCAATTCGGCCACCTGGGCGCTGCCCCCCGCAAACTCCACGATGAAGTGCACCCGTTCGGCACGCACGCCGCTGCCATCGGCAGTCGTTTCGTAGACAGCCATCGGCAGGTCGATGCCCGCTTTGCCATCTTCAAAGCTGACGAAGTCGGAGCTGTAGGGCATGCCGGCCGGGTAGACCACCCGCGAGGCGTAGATCAGGGTCGGGTCTGTGGGCAGCTCGGTGAATTGGTAGAAGCCGGTCGCATCGGTCCGGGTCGTGCGTTGCTCCAGCAGCGAGGTGCTGTCGAAAATGCCCAGCTCGATCTCCAGGTCGGCCATCGCTGAGCCGGTTGTGCCGTTGGTCACCGTGCCGCTGATGACGCCCGTGCCCTTGGCCAGCGCGTCCCGGAACAGCGATCCGCCGAACGATAGACTGCGGGCATATTCCAGGACAGATTTTTGCTCGGTCGCCGTGAGCTGGCCCGCCAAACCGGGCATCGCGCCCCGGCCATTGGCCACAACCTCGGCCCAAGCCGCCTGGCTGACCTGGGATGTGGCCGCGAAATCGGCCAGGCTGGGCACGTTAGGGCTGGCGCCCCGCCCGTCTGCGCCGTGACAGGCGGCACAGGTGGCATCATAAACGGTTTTGCCTGCCTGCAGCTCAGCATGGGTGGTGTGCAGCGTCCACGCATAGCCCAAGGTGTCCCAAATCTGTTGATCGGTGAGCTGGTTCTTCCACGGCGGCATCATGCGCTGCATGTTGCCGTTCTTGGTGATAGCGAACAGCTCGGTCAACGACTTGGCGGAGATGATCTCGGCATTGCCCAGGGCGGCGGGGGGGACACTGAGGCCCGACGCTGACGCGCCGTCGCCTCCGCCGGTGTCACCGTGGCAGGGGGCGCAGTTCTGGGCGTACAGGGTTTTGCCGGCAAGCGGTGCGGGCGGTGTAACCGTCGTCGGGGTGGGCGTCTGTGCCACGGCGATGCCGGGAAGGGTCAGCGCCAGGACCACCAGGATGGCGGCTGATAACAGGTTCAAGCGCATCGTTTTCTTCTTCCTGAAGCGGTATTTTTGCCATAAGAAAACGGTCCCCCGCCCAGGCGGGCGACCGTTTGTATCATTTAGCCTTCATCAACGGTCTGTCATCGTGAGTCGGGCTATTTGACCGCGTCGACCTTGACCTCTTCGTATTCCTTGAGCACCCCTTCCTCGTAGCGGGACGGGCACTTCAGCAACAGGTTGTTGGCTTCAAGCGTGCCGTTTGGTCCCAGGGTGCCTTCGACGATGGCCTCGGTGTCCTGGCGGGCGATCTGATCCGGTTGGACGCCGTGGAAATGGATCGCCAATTGCTGGTTGCTATCCTTGGGGTCCGAGATCCTGAAATCGAGATTCAGCGTCGCCGTATCATATTGGATGCTCTCGGTGACGATCTTGCCGCTGACGCGCAGATTCTTGCCGCTGAGCGCGGTCTGCTGCGCCACCACTTCGCCCACTTCGCGGTAGTAGGCGCCCTGGGTGGTGATGGAGGAAATGATCAGGTAGGCGATCAGCACGACGATGACGCCACCGCCCACGATGAATTTGACCTTGCTATTGGCCCGACTGGTCGATACAGCTCCCTGCAGGATAGTTGAACTCTCTGACATCATCTCTCCGATACATGGGTTTCGCTTCTGGCAAGCGGGGGCAAGTATACCACCAAAGGGAGGGTGGTGCAATTTGCCCCTAGTTTGCCGGCGGATATCCGATCTCGATCAGCGTCTTCTTCACCTCAGCGAGGACGGCCTCGCTCTCCAGGGTGAAGGTCGCGGTCTTGGCCTGCGGGCTGCCTTCTACAGCCAGTACACCGGGCAGCTCTTCGGTCTCGCGCTTGATGGTCATGACGCAGTGGCCGCAGGAGATCGCTGGGATGTTGAGGGTGACATGGGTTGACATGCGGATGGCTCCTTTTGTTTTGGGCATAAGCTTGTAGGGCCGGTTGTTAACCTGGCCGACGCTTCAGTACAACTTTATTGTAACAGTGCTCCGCACCTGTTTCCGTAATTCGGACTGCTAATTTAGCCGCCAGGCTGGATTCAGCCCGCCAGCACCCGTTTACTGATCCCGCGCACGCCTTCCACCCGGTCCAACAGCTTGATGCGGTCCGAGTCCACGTGGTCATAGCCGGAGCCGACGATGTAGGCCAACAGCCCCAGGTAGACCGCCGCCACGGCGATGCGGCCGGCCGGGGTCATCAACGGCGGGAGAACCTTGGCCACGGCCAGCCCGGCGGCGACTTTGTCCGCCACGCGCATCTTGGCTGCAAAACGGCCCGTGAGTTGTGTCACCTGGTCGCAGCCCAGCAGCAGCGCGGCCTCGTCCCCCTGATAGGCGGCCAGCCAGCCTTTGATCTCGGTCTCGGTTGCGCGTGTGCGCAGGACGCGTTCAGTCAGGTTGGGGAACAGGGCGCCCTCGCGTAACTGGCCCAGCCAGCGCTCTAATTGCTTGCGCGCCTCGCTCACGGCATCCAAGCCCACCAACGCGAGGATCTTCTCGTTGGCTGCCAGCAGGTAGTTCACCGCACGGCCACCGAACCCGGCCAGATCGAGCCCGAGTTTCCCGGCTACATCGCCGCCGACAACGCCGATGGCCTCGCGCAGCAGCGCGGCATCCAGGAGCAGCAGCCCTTCGACGGCGTGCGCGCCGGTCGTCACCACGTCGCCGCGGATGCCGGCCAGCGCCGCATGCACCGCGTCAGACAGCGCTGTGGCAGGTTCGCTCAGCGCGCGGGTGCGCCGCATGGCCAGCGCACGAGTCCCGCGGCCAGCGACGCTGCCCACCAGGTAGGCTTCGGGCGCGCTGATAATCGTTTGCAGTTCGTCCAATCCGGGGGTGAGGGCCTCATAACCGACCCCCGCCAGCTCCGCGGCATAGCCGCGCACGGCTGCCGGCATCGGTTCGGCCAGAGAACTCACGAGCAGCAGGTCGAGGGCGGCGCCGGCCAGCAGTTGCACCTCGGCCGCGGCCACTTCCAGCGAGTCCGCGGCGGTCAGGCCCGCACCGGCCGCCGCGGCGAGCGCGCGCGAGGCCGGCAGAAGATTGGGGGCGGAAACGGCGGCCAGCGCTTCATCCCGGCCGCGGGTGGCTGGGGGTGTCAACGCGGCTTGAACACCGGAGGCATAGCGCGCCGCAAGCTGTCGGCGTTCCGCAGCAGAGGGTTGTTCGGCCATTGTGTCCTCCTGGAGAACGGATGATCAAGGCGCCGTGCCGACACTCCTAGATGTCCCCGCGGCGTCCGCTAAGCGGCTTGGCCCGTTGCGGCCGGTTGTGGCCGTCGATGGTTGAGAATCAGGCCGAGAATGCCGATCACGACCAGCCCCAGGCCGATCCATTGGGCGGTGGCCAGCGTGCCCAGGCGCCACGCGTCGGGCCGGAACATCTCGACCCAGAAACGGCCGACGCCGTACCACACCAGGTATGACAGGAAGATGTCGCCGTCGCGCAGCCAGCCCGCCAGCTTCCGGCCGCCGAACCATAGCAGCAGGAAGCCGCCGATATTCCACAGCGCCTCATAGTAGAAGGTGGGATGGAAGCCGTTGGCCGCGTACCACTGGCGGGCCTCGGTGGTTAAGCGATCGGCCAGCCCGCAGGCCATCGGTGAGCCGGTCGGCTCCTGGCAAGGGAAGGCCGGGTTGATGTGGAACGCCCACGGCGCGTCGGTCGCCGGGCCGTAGAGTTCCTGGTTGATGCGGTTTCCCATGCGGCCGACGGCTTGCGCCACCAGCAGCCCGGGCGTGGGGATGTCGAGCCAGCGGGGCAGGCTCAGCTTGGCGCGCCAGGCGTACAGCACGACGGCCAACACGCCGCCGGCCACCGCGCCGTAGATGCCCAGCCCGCGGAACCCACCGTGCCAAAAGGCGATGATCTCGATGGGGTTCTCACGATAGTAGGACCAGCCGGCAAAGTTGCCCGTGGGTGTGGAAAAGACGTGGTACAGCCGCGCGCCGATGATGCCGAGGATCAAACACCACGTGAGCAGGTTCCACACGTGCTCCGGGTCCTCCTTGCGGCGGGCAGCTTCCTGGGTGGCCAGCCACGCCGCGACAACTGCGCCGAAAACGATCAACAGGCCGTACCAATGGACGACATCACGGCCGCCGATACGAAGCAATACGGGATCCATGCACAACTCCTCAAGAGGGATTTGGGCCGCCGGGCGGCATTATTCGGTGCGACGGGCTGCGCGGCGCGCCTCGCGCGCGTCGGCGGGCGCCGCACCCCCGCCGGCCGCGGCCGCGGCTTCGCGCGCCAGTTGGCGCTGATATTTGAGCCAGCTCATGCAGTTCTCATCGTGCCCCATCAGCATGTCGGCGGCCAGGATCGCCTTTTTCAATTCCGGCTTCAGCGGGTTGGTGATTGCGCTGGTCATGCCGCCGGCGATCAGCATCGCCAGAAAGTTGGCATTGATCGCTTCCCGGTCGGGCAGGCCGAATGACACATTGCTCGCACCGCAGATCGTGTTGCAGCCCAGGTCATCGTTGATCCAGCGCACCAGTTCCAGCACCGCCTTGCCTGCGCCGGGCACCGCGCCCGCGGGCATCACCAGGGGGTCGATCAGTAAATTCTCGCGCCCGATGCCGTAGCTTTCAGCACGGGCGACGATCCGTTTGGCGACCTCAAAGCGCACCTTGGGATCCATGCTGATGCCGGTCTCATCGTTGCAGATCACGATCACCGCGCATTGATGCTCCGCGATCAGTGGGAAGACCGCTTCCATGCGCTCCTCCTCGCCGGTCACAGAGTTGATCAGCGGCCGCCCGCCCGCGGCCTTGATCCCGGCCCGCAGTGCGTTGACCACCGATGAGTCGATGCTCAACGGCACATCCACGACGGACTGCACCGCCTCGATGGCTTTCACCATCACTTCGGGCTCCAGCTCGTGCGCGTTGGCGACACCGAGGCCGGCGTTGACATCCAACACCGTCGCGCCCGCCTTGACCTGGGCGATGGCGTCTTGCTTGACCCGCTCGAAATTGCCGGCCAGCATCTCGGCGGCCAAGGCCTTGCGGCCCGTGGGATTGATGCGCTCGCCAACGACGACAAAGGGGAGGTCGTGGCCGATGATGGCCTCAACACCGTTTTTAGAGCGGAGCACGGTCTGCATAAGGGGATCTCCTCCATCAGGATTGGGTGGGATGACGGGACTTGGCGGGGACTTCGCCCCCGCACGGCTGGCCGTCCGTAGACGACCGCTGGCCATTATACCGCCCCTCGGAGCGATCGCCAAAACACCGGGGCTTGTCAACGGATAAATCGGGGTTTGTGTGATAGCAGAACTCTGTGTGGGGATGCGGGTGCGGCGGACCGGCAGGCCCAACCGCACCCGCGGGCGCCTTACTTCATTCGAAGCAGCACCGGCAGATAAAACTGCAACGGGGCTCGGGCCTGGGCGATCAGGGAGGTAAGATTGCCGGGGTCATCATCGGCCGCAGCAACTGCCTCCAGCACCAGGGGCTGATCTGCCAACCATGGCGCGGCTGTATAGGTGAAAGTCGCCATGCTGCCGGCAGGCAAGGCCAGCGGTTCGGCCAGCAGCTCCTGCAGCGGAGACAGGCCCGGGACTACATCCTGGGTGAGGTCATCCAGCGGCAAGGCCTCACCCGGGTCGAGCAGATTGGCCGTCAACAAGGTGATAGCAAGCGGGTTGTCGTTGTAGATCTGGATCTGCACGCCGCTGCGACCGACCCACGTCCAACGCACGCCCAGGAAGAGCGGCGCGGGCGCCGCCTGTTGGCTGCCCACCTGCCAGGTCAGCGGCGAGTCACCGGTCCCTGCGGAGCGCACCGTGGCCGCGCCCGTGCAGAAGCCGAGATAGATCAGGTCGCCGGCATAGGCCGGGCCGCCGTCGAAGGCGAGCAGGTAGCTGTCGGTCTTGGGGTTGTAGCCGCTGACCGGCAGGGGCGCACCGAAGGGATTCCACAGTCCGGTGTACATTTCGCCGACGGTCTGGATGCTCGCCAGCCGCGCCCGGAGGCCATCGGCATCAACCGGTGTGTTATTGAGAAAGCCCCAGTTGTAGCAGAAGCGATCCGGCGCCTCCGCGCGGGTGGGCGTGGCTGCCGACGGACCAATCACCAACACCAGGGCCAGGTATAATCCGAGAAGCAAGCGGTTCATCTGAACCTCCTTGGGCCGGCCTTACGGCTGGCCGGCCGGTACAAAGACCCGCTTGCCTGGCACGCGCTCCACATCGATGGAGATGCCGGTGGGCGAGGCAATCGTGCCCGCTGCGTCAGGTCCGCCCGGTACTTCCGCGGTGTATACGGCATCGATGTCCAGCTCCAGCGGGCTCTGGACCACCAGATAGCCGATGGTGAGCGAACTGGCCGGCGGGGGCGGCATGGGCATTTGCAGCAAGCGCCACAGGTTGTTGCAGTCATCCATGGTGGCGTTATACGGCTTGAGCACCATGCTCAGCTTGGTGCGGGGATTCACGCTGACCGGCTCCCGGGCAAGCACTTCCTCGCCCTGCACCATGACGGTGATCCACTTGTTCAGCGGCAGCTCTTTTGCTTGCGGATTGTTGATGTTGATGTCGGTGGCGTAGTTCCCGGGTTTCACCACCGGTTCACGGAAGGCTGTGCCGGGGTCGAATTTCAACTCGGGCTGGTAGCCGCACACGAACTTGATGGAGTAGCTCCAGCGATATTGGCCGGCGGCTGCTTGGTGGCTCGGGGTCTCAGCCAGCGAAGTCGAAGTGCTGGCGGCCGCGTTGCCGCGGACCAGCAGCAGCCCTGCGACGGTGACGAGCAGGAGCGCGCCGGTGACGAGCAGGAGCGCGCCGGTGAATAGCATAAGTGCCCGGTTGTGTTTGCCTGCGGTGCGTCGGACGAAGTCGAGGACGGTCTGCACGTGCATCAGATACCTCCTGGGGCTAGATGCAAGAATCGCGCCGGCTGTGACACCGGTGGATGTATTGCCACTTCACTGTGCTGGTTGCGTGAAATGGTTGTAAAGTGCTTGTGATCAAGTGTCGCGCCTGATGGGCGCGCAGAGTGTAAGGAGGATTACGAAGTGAAGAATTGAGCCGGGTGGCGGCACGGATAAACGCAGGTTCACGCGGATCAGAGGAGTGAGGCCATTCGGGCCGGTGATTGAAATCACCGTCTGGCACCCAAAGTGCGTTGAAACGCACTGCGCACGGGGGCGGCAACCCGCCCCAGCGGGTTTGGTTTGTGCCCGCCTACGGTTGAAACCGTAGGCGGCCTAGCCGCGCCTCAGCGCCCGGATCGTCGCGGCGGGATCGTTTGCCAACACCGCGTCACAGCCGAGCCAGCGGTAGTACCACAGCCGGCCGTTCGGCGTCGGGTCCAGCGGACAGGTGATCTGGCCCTGCGCGTGCGCCTGGCGGACGTGGAACGGGTTGAGGAAGTAGACCGGCCAGAACGCGCCGATAAGCTCGGCGTCCACGCCCCGCGGCGTCAGCTTGGACATCGTGATGAATCCCTTGGGGATGATCGGCGCGGCCGCGGCCACCGCCTGGACGCGCGCCAGGCTGAACGAAAGCACCACCGTCCGCTCGACCAGGCCCGCGGCCGCCAACTCGCCGGCCAGCTTCCGACAGACGTCCGGCTCCAGGAAGCGGTCGGTCTTCAGTTCCAGCGCCAGCGCCACCTCTGGCGCCTCGCTCACCAGCAGCGCACATAGCTCCGCCAGGGTCGGCACGCGCTCGGCCGCGAACTCCGGCCGGCCGTAGGACGCGGAGAGCCCCTTGACCTGGGCCAGGGTCATCTCCGCCACCGGGCCGTGGCCGTCGGTGGTGCGGTCGGCCAGGCCGTCATGGATGCAGATGAAGGCGCCGTCCGCCGTCAAGTGCATGTCGGTCTCGATGATGTCCGCGCCATCGGCCAGGGCGCGGCGGAACGCGGCCAACGTGTTTTCCGGGCACTGCGTCGAGTTGCCCCGGTGCGCCATCACGTAGGGTTTGGGACGGTTGGGGAGGACGAGTTGCCGTGCGTTCATGGCTCGTTTGGTCTTCGTGATGTTCAGCTCTGAGTGGACTGCCCCAGCCTCAGCGGCCACCGTGGCGGCGCAAAATGCGTGGAGCGGCGCCGTCATCCGCGCCTGTCCGCGTCCCAGCTCCGGGTTTGTAGGGCGGGATGCCCTGCCGCCCTACAAACGTATGTTCAGATCAGCATCCGTTGCCGGTCGCGATGCGCATGAACTGCCGCAGAATGGCGTCGCCGACCGGTGTGTCGTGGACGCCGGCCGCCAGCGCCTCGGGATCCTGGCCCTCCGCCGTGAGCCTGGTGGAATACTCGCGGATGTAAGTCCGCACCACCTCCGCGTCGAACTCCGGGTGGAACTGCACGCCCCAGGCCGCTTCGCCCATGCGAAATGCTTCATTGGCGTCCCGGTCGCTGGAGGCCAGCCGCCGCGCGCCGTCCGGCAGGCGGATCACCGACTGGGTGTGGCACACCTGCACCTCGGGCGCTGGCCGCGCAGCGAGCACGCCCAGCAGCGGATCGGATGCCGCGGCCGGCGCCAGATCGAGCGGGATCGTGCCGAACTCGCGGCCGGCCGGGTTGTCGGCCACCTCGCCGCCGAGCGCGTGCGCCAAGAGCTGGTGTCCGTAGCAGATGCCGAGGGTCGGAATGCCGCGTTCGATGAGGCCGGGCAGCCACGCGGCCAGCCGCTCGCTCCAGGGCAGGCGGTCAGTGACCATGTCGTGCGAGCCGGTGAGCACCACCCCGGCCAGGTCATCGAAGTCCGGCAGCGGCTGGCCGCCTTGCGCATCAATGATCAGCACGTCGTCCGACGCCGCACCCAGCCCCGCGAGGGTCCAGTCCTCGAAGTCGCCGCGGCCGGCGGCGAGCGCGGGCAGGGTGCCGCCGGTCTTGAAGATCGCCAGTTTACGCATGCGGGCGGCTCCCCTGCGGCAATCCTGCGTCCATCTGCGCGCGAGCCGCGGCCGCGGATGTCTGCAACAGCGTCGTATCCTGCACCGCGGTGACCAGCCGAAAGCCCCGTTGCGCCAACATGAGCGCATCGTGCGGGGTGCCTGCGTAGATGCCCGTGACGAGATTATGGCGCGCCGCGGCGGCGAGGACGACATCCAGGGCAACCTGGAGCGCCGGGTCTCCGAAGTCGGCCGGCTTCGCCAGCCCCAGGCTGATGCTCAGATCGTAGGGGCCGACATACAACCCGTGGAGCCCGGGCGTGGCCGCGATCTCGTCCACGTTTTCCAACGCCTGGGCGGTCTCGATCATGGCCAGCGCCAGGATCTCACCGGCGTGCGCGAGGTAGTCGGGTCCCCACCGCATGCTGGCCCGGATGGGACCGTAGCTGCGATAGCCCGCCGGCGGGTAACGGCACGCACCGACGAACGCGGCGCATTCAGCGGCCGTGTTGATCATCGGACAGATGACCCCCAGCGCGCCTGCATCGAGCATCCGCATGATCGTCGCCGGGTCATTCCATTCCAGCCGTGCCAGTGGGACGGTCTCACTCCCGGACATTGCCTGGAGCATGGTCACCGCGGTCTCGTAACCGATCAGGCCGTGTTGGAGGTCAATGATGACCGAATCGAACCCCGCAGCGGCCAT
>JAPKMS010000141.1 GCA_026645775.1 Anaerolineae bacterium | reverse complement strand
GAACTTGCGTCCGGCGGAGCAAGCGGTCGAGCAGAAGCTGCTCCGCTACTACGCGGCCGGCGACCCCGCGCCGGCGTTCGTCGAGCAGTTGGGGCGGCAGTTGAACGCGCAACCCCAGCGCCGGCCCGCGCCGCGGTTCTGGACGCGGTGGCTGGCGGCCCCGGCTGGCCTGCGGTGGGCGACCGTAGCGGCCGCGCTGCTCCTGGTCGTAGCGCTCGTCATCGGCGCGGCGGGGCCGCAGCGCGTCTGGGCCCAGGTGCAGCGGCTGTTAGGCTATGTGCCCGGTGTCGGCCTGGTGCAGGACACCACCGGCCTGCGCGTGCTGGCGGAGCCGGTCCAGGTGACGCGGCAAGGCATCACCGTAACGGTGAAACAGGCCACTGCGGATGCGGAGCGCACGATCCTGGTGTGGGAAGTCACCGGCCTTTCGGCCAAAGCAGCGAATTCACAAGGCGAAGGCGTCGGCGGCGGGCCGGTGACGCTGCGCTTATCCGATGGCCAGGAGTTGGCGCTGCGCAACGCTGTGGGCAACGGTTGGGGAACCGGACTCCGGATGCGGAGCGTCTACCCACCGCTCCCCGCGCAGGTCAACGACATCACGCTTGTGATCACGCGTCTGCCGGGTTATCCGGCGAACGCCGGGCCAGAAAACTGGGAGCTGCCGCTGCGCTTTGTGCCGGCGCCGGCCGGCATGGCGATGCTGCCCGTGCATGAGGTGGCGCTGACACCATCGGGGGCAGAACAGGTGGCGCCGAGCGCTGCTGCGCCCCTGGCCGGCACGGTCAACGCAGAAGCGAACCATGGCATCCAGGTGCGCCTGGAGCAGGCCATCGAGCTGCCCGACGGCTACCAGCTCCAGGGCAGCCTCAGCGTGCCGGCAACGATGCAGGCCTTTGATGTCGCGTCGCCGCTCGATCACCTGCTGGAGGATGCAGCCGGACGTCCCATTCCCACCATGCCGGCCGAGCCCGACACGCTCACCGCGGCGCCCCCCGGCTCAACATTCCGTTGGGCCATACGCACGAACACCAAGAGCGCGCCTGGCCCCTGGCGCTTGAGCATTCCTGCGCTCGTGCTGCACGTCAGCACGGAGACGTCTTTCGAGATTGATCTGGGGCCTGACCCGCAGTTGGGCCAGACGTGGACGCTGGACCAACCGTTGACGGCAGCCGGCCAGCAGATGCGCATCACGGCAGCCAGGCTGTGGGCCGACAGCGAGGGGCGAATCTGGCTGAACCTCGATTTCGCCGGTGGGCCGGACCTGCTGGCGGTCCGCTTAGGCAAGGCGGATCACGCTGGCCGCTCAACGACGTACAGCGATGGCCTGCTCGCACCGGGACATTTGAACTCCGGCCTGGTTTTCGCGCAAAAGCCGGCCGGGATCCTCCATCTGCAAGTGGTGACGATCAGCTATCGGGTACCAGGCCCCTGGCAGTTGAGTTGGGAGCCACCTGCAACAGACACCTGGCCGCAACCAACGCCAGTGCCGGCGACCAGCCCCTGTTTGACTGCGGATGGTTGGGCGCAGATGATCCGCCAGCCGCTGAACGCGGCCCCGCGGCTGGCCGGCCGTTTGCTCTTTCAGGACTACGCCGGGGGCGGCTCGATGCCGTTGATCTACCTGGCGAACTCCGACGGCAGCCAACGCCAGGAGATCGCGCACGGCGCGTGGAGCGCGCTGTCACCGGATGGTGCGACGGTCATCTTTGTGCCGGAAGCCGGCGATGGCCTGCGTGTGGCCGATGTGCGCACCGGGCGCATTGCGCCTCTGCCGGGCACATCGGCCGGGGACTATCATCCGGTCTGGTCGTCCGATGGCGGATGGATTGCCTTCAAGCGCGGCCTCGAGGGCCTGTACATCGTGCGACCGGACGGCAGCGGCCTGCGTCAGGTCAGCGCCAGTGAGCTGATGGAGCCGGTGGGCTGGTTACCCGACGGCCAGCAATTGCTGGCGACCGTGCCCGGGCCTGACGGCGATGAGGTGCTGACACTCCAGGCGGCAACGGGCGCCGCCGAGAAATCCTTCGCGTTCGACAGCCCGCGGGGCGGCTTTGCCGTGTTAGCTCCCGATGGCCGGCGCCTCGCCTTCAGCGCGTCGGTTTTCGGCGAGCCGGGCCACGGTGTCTTTCTCGCCAACCTTGACGGCTCTGGCAAGCGCCTGCTCGCAGCGTTTGGCGCAGAGAGCGGCCGCGCGACGGCATGGAGCCCGGATAGCGCGTGGCTGGCGGTGACTGTGGGAGGCGCAACGCCGGTGCTTATCCGACCGGACACGTGCGAGATCCTGCGCCTCCCACTCGGTCGGGGCGAGGTCACGTCTTGGATCATGGCGCAACCTTGAACCGTGCGAGCAGGAAACAGGAAAGGAGCCGGGCACGACAACGCCTACACTTGCGGCACGAAACCGCACGCCGTCACCACCGCTCTGCGTAGTGCACAGTCGCACATATGTGGAACGGATCGGCGCACACGGGCGTCTGGTGGGGAGCGTTGGAAGTGGCGCAGCCCCAAGCCGCCGGCGCCGAGCCAGTCCTGACCGTTCGCGACACGGCTGGCCCATGTCACTGAGGAACCCATATGAGACGCATCCTACCCATCGGCCTGGCGATCTACTTCCTGTGCTTCACCGTGTTGGGCGTGCTGCTACGCGGTGCAGCGCCCGGGCCGGCGGCGCAGACCGTCCAGGGCGTGCGCCTCGGCTCGTGGGACGGCGCGGCAGGCACAGCCTACTTCTCGGGTAAGCGCCTGGATTGCGCGCGCGACAACGCCGGCTCGCCCTACGGCGAGACCTGCCGGATCGCCATCGCCGGCGACGAGCTGGTGTTGGTTGCGCGGGCGCGCCAGGCGGGCGAGATCATGGCCGCGCGCGGGGTATGCAGCGCGACGTATCGCAACGAGGCGTGGCCTTGCAGCCTCCAAACCCACCACAACTATCGTGCGGCCACAGTCGCCTATGTGGAAGGTGGGCCCGCACTGGACCCGGACGACCTGGCCGCCGTCCGCAGGCGCTTCCCCATCGAGAACCTGCCCGAGACGGCCTTCATCTACGGCGCGCTAGCTCTGTGGCCGCTCACGGCGGCCGCGCTGGTCGCTCCGCTTGCGGTGCTCTGGCCCCGGGGCCGCGCACACCCACTCCTGACCGGAGCGGCCTTCACGGCCTGGGGCTTGGTCGCGCTGCTCGGCACGTTGTGGGCGCTGGGTCTTCTGATACGCGGCTTCTGGGATTGAGAAACAATCAAGATAGGAGAAATCCAACAAGATGCGGAAACTGATCCTCTTGCTGGCGACGGTCTACCTACTGGGCCTGGCCGCGTTGGGGGCCTGGGTGCATCAGGGGGCCTTTCCGAGCTGGCAGCGCCGCACGATCACCG
>JAPKMS010000002.1 GCA_026645775.1 Anaerolineae bacterium | reverse complement strand
GTACCTTGCAGAAATCAACCGCAGGAGGTTGGCTCACATGCAAGGTACCACAAGGTCGCGGGTTTATCAACCGGCCCTGGTCGTGTTGCACGGACTGGTCGTGCTGAGCGTACTGGGCTTGGCGCTGTTGGGACAGATGCCTGGGGAGGCGGCGGGTTGGCTGGTCCAGCCGGCGGTGCCGGGTGGCGGGGTGCGGCTGCGACCGCCGCCTCGGGTGCGGTTCCGGCGGCCGGGGTGGTCTAGCCATCTGGCTGTGCTGGGGCGGTACTTGGCCGAGACTTGGCCGCCGGTATTGCTGCGCAGTCTGCTGCTATGGGGGTTATGGGCGGGGAGCGGCCAGTGGGGCTGGTCCTGGCTGCGCCTGGTGCCGTGGGTGTTGTGGCTATGGCGAGGCATGGGGATCGGCTGGCCGAGATTGCGCCAGCAGGCAGTCTGGGTGTGGGGGGTGCAGGGACTGTGGCAGGCCCAGCGGCTGGTGTTGTTCGGGTACCTGGGGCTGGCGCTGAGCCAGCTGCATGCGGGGGACCCGGTGTCGTGGAGCCTGGGGTTGGGCTGCGTGGTCTGCCAGCGGGATGAACCCGGGGTGCACGTGGCCCGCCAGGCCGATGGCAGCTACCAGGCGACGCTGTGTGGGCACTTCACGCTGACGGTGGCCGCCGACCACCCTTTTCGCCTGCGCCTGCTGGTGCTGTTCTTGAGCCTGCTCGACGTGCCCGGGGCCGCGCGGGGCAGCCGGCGGACGCGGGATGGACGCACGCCGTTGGTGCGGCAGGTGCAGTTGGCGGAGTGGGTGGGCGTGCCGCAGCCGCACATCAGCCTGTGGCTGCGCTACTGGCACAGTGGGGATTGGGCCAACTTGCTGAGCCTGAGCAGTCCGCAGGTATTGACGGCGGAACTGGTCGAGCGCATCGTCGAGGTCTGCGCCACCTTTCCGACGTGGGGTGTGGCGCAGGTGTACCAACACCTGCGCCAGCAAGGGGTCGCGGTGACCGAACCCCAAGTGCAGCAGGCCGTGCAACACAGCGGTTGGCAGCGCCTGCAACAGACCCTCCGCACGCGCTACGATCTGAGTGCGCCGGTGTTAGCTTTGCGTGACGGCTGGCTGGTCGGGCAGTTGCTGGCCCAAATCCGGGAGTTGCTCGGCCGCCTGGAGGCCGGCCAAGCCCTGCCGACCGAAGTGCGCAGCACGCTGGCCGACTTGACGGCCGTGGCCCACGAAGCGGGCGCGAATGCCCCACCGCCGGTCAAGACCTTGCCCTGGCTGTTACGGGTCGAGCAGCTGCTGTTGGGGCAGTGGCACCTGGTCGCGGACGGCCAGGTGCGCTGTCCCCACTGCGGCTCAGACCAGGTCAGGCGCAAGAGCGCCACGCCGCGCCTGAAGCAGTACTATGACGAGCTGCACCAGGTGTGTGAGGTGGCGGTCTATCGCTACTACTGCCGCAACCCGCAGTGTGACCAGGGCAGCTTCACCAACCTGCCGCCGGGGCTGCTGCCCTACTCCCGCTACCGCACCGAGACCCATCTGTTGGCGGTGCAGATGTACGCCTGGGGCAACAGCACCTATCGCCGCACGGGCACCGCCCTGGGCGTGGCCAGCCTGACCGCCTGGCGCTGGGTCAGTGCCTGGGGCGTGGAACTCTTGCCTATCGCGGCCTTGTTTGGCGTGGTCAAGTCCAGCGGGGTGGTCGGCGTGGATGAGAAGTACGTGCTCGTGCCCAAGAATGCCAAGCCGGCAGGCAAAATGCGGCGCTGGATGTACGTCTACCTGGCGGCCGACGTCTGGACCTACGACTTGCTGCACATCGCCCTCTATCCCAACAACGACCAGGATAGTGCGACGGCCTTCCTGTTGGCCTTGCGGGCCAAAGGCTACCACCCACAGGTCATCGTCACCGATCTGCGGCAGGATTATGGCCCGGTGATCGCCCAGGTCTTTCCGCAGGCCGTGCATCATGAATGCATCTTCCATGCCTTGCAGCAAGCGCAAAAGCATGTCAAGGAGGCCTACGGCCCGGACTATGCTGCGCAATATCCCGAAGCCGAGCAGCTCAAGCAGCAGATCTATCGCATCTTCGACGCCGAAACCCTGGCCCTGGCCACGGAACGGTACACGGCGGTGCTGGCCCTCCGGCCGGACCACGTCCAAGCCCGGCCCGAGGCGGCCACCATCTTTGACTTCCTGGAGCGCCATTGGCCCAGGCTCAGCAACAGCATCGAAGCCAGCTTGATCCCGGCGACCAACAACACCGTCGAACGCGTTATCGGGCGCTTCGCCCAGCATTACCAGAACTTTTGTGGCTTCGAGTCCTTCGCCGATGCGCAGCGTTACCTGGCGGTCTTTGAGAAGGTCTATCGCTGCACGCCCTTCTCGCAGGATGCCCAACCCACCATCCGCGGCAAGTGTCCGCTGCAGTTGGCCGGCTACGACATCAGCCAGTTGCCCATGGCGACCATCTGCGCCGGCCTCAGCGTCGTTTGGCCGGTACAGCCTCAGGAGGCCGCACGTGTCCCCAGTACGTGACGCTCTCCCTGTTCGGGCGCGTATCCCGGCTGGGACTTCTACAAGTACGACGAGACGACCACCCTGGGCCTCGGAGGCGGGCCGCCACCCCGCGGGCGGCTGTACTGCTACAACAACACTCTCTTGTGCCACGACTCGATACTCGGCCGGCCCGCCAAAGACACGCCACTGATCACCGCAGCTGGTAAGGTGATCCCGTGGAAAAACACCTCTGACGCCTCGCTCGGCTGGTACTTCGAGGATGAGCGCTTCGGTTCAGGGCCATGCGAGCATCCAATCTGGTTCACAAACCCTCAGGACTGGTCGGGCGGTACAGGTTGACTTCTTTCAGCTTGTCCAGGCCGCCGGCGGCGTACAAGGCGAAATAGTCCCGCATGGTGTTCTCGGACACGCCCGCCAAGCGCGCAATCAACTCATGGGCCAAGCCGTGACTCTTGAGCCAGAGCACTTCAATGCGGCGTTGCACCAGCGGCACGGGATGATGATAACGCTCGTAGTTCAGCGCTTCCTGGATCTCTGGTGTGAAGGTCAGGACGAGCGGCTCTTCACCCTCTTCGCAGCGCTGAACGCCGGCGGCTACGACGAGGAGAACAACGAGCGGGGCATGTCTGATGTGCGGCTGCGGGCGCGGGCAGCACTGGCGCGCGAAGGCAGGGGCGAGGTGACCTCGCCCCTGCGCGCATACCTGGCGATGTGTCGTTTCATCCACGTCAGCCAGTGCGCGACGTGGGTCTTGCAGCGCGGCCCTGCGCCCCGCTTCGCCCGCGCCGCAGACGGCTGGGCGCTCGACGCGCCGGCCTTCCTCTTCTTCGGCTTCGACCGCGCCCTGGCGGCCTTCTACCGGAAGGCGGACATCGCCGGCCTGTGGCAGGCCCAGCGGCCGGCGTACGACGCCGAGATCGCCCGTTATCGCGACCTGGTCACGCCCGCGGTGGCTGAGGTGTTCGCCTACCTGAAGATCACCCAGCCGCCGACCGAGGGGGTGGTCGTACTGCCCAACTTGCTCGACGCCTACTGGCGCGGCTACGGCCCGCGCGTGGGCAACCTCTCCTACGTGGTAATGGGGCCGGCGGTCGAGCCGAATATCGGCCTGATCCAGCACGAGGCGATGCACCCGATCCTCAACCCACTGGTGGATGCGCACCTGGCCGCGGTGGAGCCGGGCCAAGCCGACCGGCTCTTCGCTGCGCTCAAGCCGTGCGTCGCCGCCGGCTATCGCACCTGGCCCAACATCCTGCACGAGGGCGTCATCCGTGCGGTGGAGGTGCGGTTGGCTGATCCCAAAGATCGCGAGCGGTTGATCCGCCAGGAGGAAGCCGTCGGCTTCCTCCTCGTGCGCCCCCTGGCCGGCCGCCTGGCAGAGTACGAGGCGAGCGGGCAGACGATGGCGGAGTTCATGCCGCGGCTGCTGGCGGCGCTGAATGATGAGACGCTGAAAAGCCTGGATATCCATAAACGGGGATGCGCTGGATCAGAACGGACCAGGTCGATACCAATGGGTGAGGTGTTCGCCACGTTGGCGGTGAGTTGAAGACCCTTGAGCCGGCGGAGACTCTCCAGTATGTCAATTACATCATCGAACAAGGACGTAATTTCCCGTGGCCCATCGACGAAGCCGGCCTCTGCCCGAGCCACAACCCGCTGCCAGGGCACACTCCCCCCGGCGTTTCCCCCCAGACCAGCCGCCTCCGGCCATCCCATGGCGAGACCCACCCCAGTGCCAGAATCATCGTCTGATCGGGGCTCCAGCCACTCAAGCACATCCTGCCCGCACCTACGCGGGGATCGGAACGCGCGCCCGGATTTCCGTTCCAGCGCCCGGGACACTGTGAATATCCAGCGTACCGCCGACACGCGTGGCTCGCTCGCGCATTGAGTGCAGTCCCAGGTGCCCCGGATAAGCCGCCAACGGGTCAAAGCCCAGACCGTGATCGCGTATTTCCAGCCTGAGCGCATCCGGCTCACGCGTCAGGCGCACTTCGAGCCGGTCAGTGTGCGCGTGCCTGGCCGCGTTTTGCAGCGCCTCCTGAGCAATGCGATAGAGCTCTTCTTTGGTCGCGAGCGGCACATCCGGTTCATCACACAGGCTCAGCTCAACTTCGATCCCGTGCCGCGCGTGCAACGCCTCCGTCTGCTTGGTCAGCGCAGCCACTAACCCTTCCCGCTCCAGCGATTCGGGCCGCAGCTCGAAGATCAAGGCGCGCATCTCCATGAGCCCGGCATGGGTCAATGAGAGCGCATACTCCAGGGCTTCGTGCACTTTCACGCGATCCGTGTCAAACTGAGCCAGCGCGGTGTGCACGCCCAGCGAGATGCCGTAGAGCGCCTGTGAGACCGAGTCGTGCAGCTCGCGCGCCAGACGCTGCCGCTCCTCCAGTGCGCTGCGCCGCTGGGCGTCCAGCGCCAGTTCAGCCTGGGCCTGCAGCAAAGCTTCTTCCGACTTTTTGCGTTGGGTGATATCCTCGATGATGCTGGCGAACCGAAGCCCGCCGGCCGGGAAGGTGCTGACGCTCTGATAGCGGCCGACAGCCTGCGCGTAGGCCTCGATCTCCGATGGCGTTTGGGCGGCGACCACGGCTGCGAAGCGCGGCAGATACTCGGGTATCGCGGCGGGGAAGAGCTCGCTGATACGCCGGCCCACGATCTGCTCGCGGGCGATGCCTGTGTGCCGCTGATACGCGTCGTTCACCTCCAGGATCCGCCAATCCGCTGGGTTGCCCTGCTCGTCATAGATTAATTCGTAGATAGCGAAGCCCTCTGCCATATTTTGGAAAAGCAGCCGGTACTTCTCCTCGCTGGCGCGCAGCGCCTCCTCGGCACGAACGCGCTTAGTGACGTCGAAGCAGTAGATGCGTACGACGTTGAATTCGGAGATCACATGAATACTCGAGTTTAGACTAACGACGATCGGCTCGGCAAGGCCGAGTTGGTGTTGACGCTCTTTGACAACCGAAGTG
>JAPKMS010000140.1 GCA_026645775.1 Anaerolineae bacterium | reverse complement strand
GCCGCCGCCCACCACAAGGATTCGGTCGAGTTCGTTGAGGCAGTAGGTGCGCATACCGATCTGCAACAGCGCGCCGTCGCGCCGTAAGTGTGCGCGCACGGCCTCCTGCGGGTCCACCGCCCGGATGGCGGCAGCCAGCACCTGGAGCATCTGAGCGCGTTGGGCTGCGGCGAGTGCCATGCCGGCCCCCTATTGGGTAGGCGCCGTCGCGGTTTCAACCGCGGCCGGCAGGTCGGTTTCGCCCTTGACAAGTGCCAGGACAGCCTTTTGGATGCGGGCGGCCACCTGAGAAAACTCCGCGCCCACGGGCGGACTCACGGCACGGGCCAGTTGTTCGTCCAGGAATGCGTAATACGGATCGGCGCCCCAGACCGCCAACGCCTGCGGGGATGTCGGCAGCCACTGCGCGGCCAGATCCCAGCCGCCGGCATTTTCGGGCCACAACATCCAGGCGATAAAATCGGCGGCGGCTCGCTGGCGCACGGGATCGGTTGTCACGATCGCCAGGGCCCATCCGCCGGCAACCGGCGGCGCCTGCCCGGCGTAACCCGGCGCAGGGGCAAAAACGGTGTTCTTCAGCATCTCCCGCTCGACGAGATAGCGGCGAGCGCTGACGTAAGCCATCGGCGCCTTGCCTTGGGCGTAGACGCTCCACACGGCATCGGTGTCGGTCAGCTCTGTCGCGTTGGCCAGCAGAATACCAGACTGGGCCGCGGCCTGGTAGAAGGCCAACAGCCGCTGCAGCGGCTCCGCCTGGAGCGTCAGTTGGCGCGTCTCCGGCTGCCACGTCGCCCCCGCTGACAGATACTGGCTGATGATGACATGCTGCAGATCCTCTTGTGATCGCGTGGTGGATCCGGGTTGCGAGCTGCCGAGGGGAAAAAGATAGGGCGTCTTGGCCTGCAACAGCGCATCCCACGTGGCAGGCGGCGTCTTAACCAAGCCGGGCGTGTAGGCCACGTGATCCAGGTCAGCGATAAACTGCACGGCCAGCAGCTTGCCGTCAAACTGGCCCGCCGAGCGTGCGAAGGGATAGAGCCCAGCGAGCACGGTCTCGTCGATCAAGTCGTCCAAGGGCAGAAGCATGCCGGTCTCGACTGCCGATTCGAGCTCTGTGACATCCAGGGCCACCAGATCCGGCAGAATGCCGGGCGCGACGCCATGGGCAGTGGTCAGGAAATCGAGCAGCCCACCTTTGCCGTAGCGCGCCTTCAGCACCGGAGAAACGCGCACTTTACCCCCAGCAGCCTGCTCGAATTCGGCCACCTGCTGGGCCAGCAGCGGGCCGGCAGGTTGGGGGGCCTCCGGGCTGAAAAATTCCGGCGTCCACCAGGTCAATGTGAGGGTGTCATCCGTCGGGGAAGCGGCCACGGTCGGGACAGCGGTCGGCGGGGCGGGGAACGCGGTCGGCGGGGCAGCAGACGTCCCGCCAGGGCCAGGCGTAGCTGACGCAGCGCACCCGGCCAGCCCACCGGCCAGCGCGGCGGCGGCCAGGATCCGACCCCATGAGAGCAAAAAGGTTCTGATCATAACTCCCCCTGGACGGAATTATAGTGCGGGTCGCAAGAAATGCCCAAACGCTCCCGATTGTCGAGCGTGTGCGGTTGTGCTATAGTCTGCCACGGAGGCTTTGCGAATGGCGTGAGAAGGCGACTTTCGGCCACATTCTGGATCGGCGCGGGGCTGGCGGCGGCGCTGGCCGCGCTCTATGCATTCACGCTGACGCCGGGCGTTCCGCCGACCGACAGCGGCGAGCTGGCGCTGGCCGCGTGGCTGCCGGGCGTGGCACACGCCCCCGGTTTCCCGCTGTATGTATTGATCGGCTGGCTGTGGACGCACCTGTTGCCGTTCGGCCGGGTCATCTGGCGGTTGAATCTGCTCTCTGCAGCCTGCGGTGCGCTGGCGGTGGGGCTGACCTATGCCCTCGCGCTGCGCACGTTGCGCCGCCCGACGCAGGGACCGGGAGGGTTCGCCCCCAATCACGCTGAGCCAAACGCTGCCGCCCCACGGGCCGCCGATGGAACTGCCGGCAAGCGCCGGGGGCGCAAGCCGAATGATCCACGCCGCGCGAGCGACGTGCGCTCTGGAAAAGGCCTCCCAGGTGTCATGCCGGGCGGACCGACAGCGCAACGTCCGTTACGAGGAATCACCGGCAAGGCATCCCTCACGGCCGCGGCGATCGGTGCAATGGCGCTGGGGCTGGGCCGCACCGTCTGGAGCTGGTCGACCCTGACTGAGGTCTACACGCTGAATCTGGCTCTCACCGCGGCGATCCTGCTGCTCGTGATAGGGAGCGAAGAGACAGAATCCGCATCCTCCGCCCAACAGCGCGGCGCGCATCTTACGCCGCTCATTCCCGCTGCGTTCCTGTTCGGCCTCGGCCTGGGCAACCACCTGACCTCGATCGCCCTACTGGCGCCGGCCATCGCGTTTTGGCTGACCGCACGCCGCGGCTGGCGGTTCTGGATCAGCAGGCCGGCGCTGCTTGCCGCGCTCGCGCTGACGGCCGGGCTGGCCGTCTACCTCTATCTGCCGGCGCGGGCCGCGGGCGATCCGCTGCTGAACTGGGGCAACCCGGACACGTGGCAGCGATTCTGGTGGCATGTCACGGCCAGGCAGTACCGCGTCAGCTTGTTCTCGGCGCCGGTGTGGCCACAAGTCATCTTCGCCGCCAAACTGGGGTGGACGCAGTTCACGCCGGTGGGGCTGGCGCTGCTCGTCGTGGGCGCGTGGCGCATGGCCCGCGCCCACCGCCCGCTGTTCTGGATGTTGGCGCTGATCATCGTGTGTACCACGGCTTACGCCTGGGCTTACGTGATCGAAGACGACGGGGACGCGTATTACCTGCCCGCGTTTCTGGCAGCGTCGGTGTGGGTGACGTGGGGCGCCGCGGCGATCATGGCCTGGGCCAGCGCCTCCTTTTCCGGGGAGGTGGCCGGAATGCCCGCGAGGACGCGGCTGCACACAGATGCACCTGGAGCGTCCGGCGCCTGGCCGGCGATCGCACTGCTCCTGATCGTGCCCGTTGTGGCGCTGGCGATGAACTGGCCGGCGTGCAACCGCCGCGGCGATACGATCTCCGAAGACTACGTGCGCGATGCCTTTGCCGAGATCGCGACCAACGGGCTGCTGCTCACCCGGGACTGGCAGCTCGCCGCGCCCGCACTCTACTTGCAACAGGTGGAAGGCCTGCGACCCGATCTGACCGTGATCGACACCGAGCTGTTGCGCCGGGATTGGTACTTCGGGTTGCTGTACAAAGTCGCACCCAAACTGATGACCGCGGTCACGGCCGAGGAGCGGGCCTTCCGCACCCTGCGCGACGCCTGGGAGCGCGGCGACATCCCCGACGGCGACCCGCGGCTGGCTGATTTACAGGCGACCTACGTGGCCCTGCTGGACGCGTTGATCGACCGGGCCGCGGCGACCGGCCGGTCGGTGCACATCGGTCCCAACCGCGGGGCTGCGGCGCTGCGTGACGCCACCCTGAACGGCCAGCCGGACATGGAGTCGGGCGTGGGGACAAGCTGGACGTGGCTGCCCGTCGGCTTAAGCTTCCGGGCGATGGCCCCCGCGTCCGTAGAGACATTGCCGGCAACGTCTCTACGGACGTGGCACATTGAACCCTTCGGCCGCGTCGTGCTGACCGCAGCGGAAGCCAAAATCCAGGCGACCCGCGCCGACATGGCCGCGTTGCGCGGCCTGGTCCGGGCCCAGATGGGCGACGTGGCCGGCGCGGAAGCGGACTGGCGTGTGGCGTTGGCCGTCGACCCGACACATGCGCCGGCAAACGAGCTGATGAGAAGGCTGAGGGGCGGCCAGTGAAAAGAGGGGGATGAACGATGCAAGACCACCTGACTGCGCTTGACGTTCGCTTGCGCGACTTCCGCTTGGAGGATATCCCGGCCCTGGTGGAGATCTTCAACCGCACCTGGGTCGATGAGCCGAGCACAGTGGCGCAGGAAGAGCACTGGGAAAAGAGCTATCCGAAGGACAACCCCCGGCTGCGGTACGCGGTTGAAGCGGGCGACGGGCACTTCATCGGCTTGGGCAATTGCATGCGGCCGTTCTGGATGGATGCACCCGGCGTCTACACCCTGGATATCGTGCTCGCACCCGAATGGCGACGCCGCGGAATCGGTCAAGCCTTGCTTGCCCGGCTTGAACCGTACGCGCACACCCAAGGCGCCGAACGTATCCACACGGATTGCCGAGAGGACTTCGACGGCTCGATCCGCTTCCTGGAGCGCGCCGGGTTTAGTCGAATCGGCATCCGGTTCGAATCCAATCTGGATCTCGACGCCTTCGATGAGGCGCGTTTTGTCGGGGCCTTCGAGCGCGTGGCGCAAGCCGGCTACGAGCTGACCACGCTCGCGGCTGAGCGCGCGGCCGAAGTAATCGACCCTGATCGAAAACTGTATGATCTGTACAGCGTGACCGCTGCCGACGTGCCGCTGCCGGGCGACGTGCACATCCAACAGAGCTATGACAATTGGCGCTCCGGGATGCTAGAGAGCCCCACGACCGACTTGGCCGGCATCTTCATCGCCAAATCAGCCGACCGCTACGTCGGCATGACCTCGCTGGAGCTGCTCAAAGATGGGCCCGCGATCACCAGTATGACCGGGGTCACGCCCGAACATCGCGGTCGCGGGCTGGCCCTGGCGCTCAAGCTGCTGTCGTTCCGCTACTTAAAGGCGCACGGCTACCACGAAACCCGCACGCACAACGACACCGCCAATCCGCCCATCCTGCGCCTGAACGAGAGCCTGGGCTATCAGCGGCTGCCCGGCTGGCTGGTGTGGGAGAAATCCCTCAGCGGCGAGCCTACCACGGCAACACCGGATTGAACGGGATGCTGTCACCCGATTCGACCGGCCATCCCACACCGCTGCACCGGATCTGCTGTGTCACCGTGCCGTCGTCGTTCTCTGCGCCCACGATCCCCGGCGTCGCTGGCTCTACGGTCAGATAATTGGCCGTGATCGACCCGGAGCGCCGAAACACCAACTGGAACGACTGCGGCAGCGTGCTGCCGGCGCGCACCATCTGATACCACGTCACCACATAGGTGTCGGCATCGGGCTGGTGAATGTAAATCTGGCCGCCCAGCGTCGGGTTCCAATCCAACGCCAGGGCGTAGAGGGCGTTGTTGGGCGCGGCCGCAGATGGGAGGCAGGCCGTGGGCGGCTGCGTCCACCCGGATCCGGGCAGGCCGAAAAAGAGCAACCCATTATCCGAGACCCACAGGGCCGAGTAAGCACGGTTGTAGAACGTCACCGGAAAAGGCAATGCGAGCTGGCGGAGCGTGTTGTCGCCCAGATACAATGCCTGACCGCCCAAGCTGCCTTCGGCAAACGGATCCAGCCAGGAATTGGCCGGCCGCTGCTGCTGGACGACAGGCAAGAAGGAGCGGCGGACGGTCGTGCTCACCTGCAACTGCACCGGAATGTCGAAACCGGCCACCCAAGACGGGTAGAGCGCCTGCACTTTGACCGTCCCGGTGTAGACGCCGGTCGCGGCCGTCACCGGTCCGACCCGGATCGCCAGGCTGCCGGGCGCACCGTACGCCGTGCTGCCCATGTCCGGGGTCGCCGTGATCCACAATCCCCCATACGTCACAGTTGCCTTCCACAAGATCCCCTGCGCACTGGGATTCTCCAGCGTCACCCAGCGCGTTTGCTGTGTGACCGGTCCGCCCAGCAGAAAGCGCTGCGGCTCCGTGACTGCGGTCAAGGTGGGCGGATAGGCCCAGCGGACCGCCTTCCCCACATTCAACCGGCCGAACCCGAAATAGTCGTTGCGGCCATTCACGTAGGGGACAAGCTGGCCCGTGTTGGGGAGGATGACAGCGACTTTGTCCGCGGTGCTCTCGAGGATGTCGGCAACTTGCTGGCTCGTGGCCGCCGGCGACAGGGTCCAGGCCAGCGCAGCCGCGGCCGAGACCAACGGGGTGGCCATCGAGGTGCCATTCTTGTATCCGTAACCGCCGGGCAACGTGCTCCGGATTTGATCGCCGGACACGCCGCCCGGCGCAGCAATGTCGACATAGGACCGATGCCCGGAGTACGCCGCCCAGTTGTCGTAGTGGTCGGAGGCCGCGACCGCCAGCACACCCGAATAGGCGGCCGGATAGTACATGGGGTTCTCGCCCCCGCCGCAAACACCGGGCTGCGCACAGTTGCCGGCCGCCGCGACCACCAGCACACCTTTGGAGTGCGCATAATCGATGGCGTCGGACAAGATGGTATCATCCTGAAACCCGCCGAGGCTGAGGTTGATGATCTGGGCGGCCGAGTCGGCGGCACGACGAATCGCGGTCGCGATGTTGTAGTAGCTGCCCCCGCCGCTCTGGTCCAAAACCTTGAGCGGCAGGATTTTGACATTCGGCGCGAGGCCGGCGACGCCGACCCCGTTATCGGCCGCGGCGGCCAGGATGCCGGTCACGTGGGTGCCGTGTCCGAAGTCATCGGTGGGGTCGTTGTCGTTGTTGACGTAGTCGTAACCGGGAAGGAGTCGGTTGGTGAACTCGACATGCAAACGATCAACGCCCGCATCCAGAACGGCGACCACCAGGGAGTAACTGCCCCGCGTCACCGCCCACGCCTCGGGCGCGCCCACGCGCCGCATGTTCCACTGATCGCCGATCAAGGGATCCCTGGGATAGTAAGGTGGGGTATCTGGCGCGGCGGCCGCATGGGCGATGTGGTTAAGCTCAGCATAGGCCACCCACGGCAGACGCTGCAAGCGCGCGACCTCAGCCTCTTCTCGACCAGGCGGCGCCGCCAACCGCGCCAGCGCGTAGGTCGGCTGAGCATCCAACACGGTTAACCCCGTGAGCTCGCTCAAGGTATGCGCTACGCGCTGCCAATCGGGATCGGTGCGATCCTCGGCCAACCCTTCCGCATGGCGTATCTGGGGCAGCATCCCGCTCCCCGGCTGCCAGCCGATGATCACCTCACCGGAAATGTAGGAGGGCGGCGCATCTTGGGCCTGGCCGGCGGCCGGCTGGAACAGACCCACCGCCACAAGTACGACGGCCAGCATGGCGCGGCATCCGCGGCGGCCGATGCCGAAGAATCTTTGAGCGGTCATAGGACTCCTAACACAAAACAGCCGCATGCAGTGGCACGCGGCTGTCGATCTGAGAACCGATCCGAAACTTTACTGTGCGTGGTTCGGATGGCTCTAAGGCCAGGAACCGGTTCTTTTAGCCGTGCACAGGTTCGGCCAAGGCCGGCGTGCCCATCTGTTCATTCACGACGATCAGTTGAATCTGCTTATCGTCATCCAGCGTCACTTTGACTGTGTCGCCGGGCTGGATCTGCCCGCTGAGCAGGCTTTCGCTCAGCCGATCTTCCAGCCGATCCTGGATGACCCTGCGGAGGGGGCGGGCGCCGTAATCAACATCATACCCCACATCGGCGATCATACTCTTGACTTCGTCGGTCACCTGCAAAGTAACGTTGTGCTCCACAAGCTGCGTTCCCACGCGCACCAGCTCCAGGTCAACGATATCTTTGATCTGTTCCCGGCTCAGGTTGCGGAACACCATCACGCCATCCAGGCGATTCAAAAATTCGGGCCGGAAGGTGCGTTTCAGCGCCTCGGTCACCCGGTCGCGCATCACCTGGTATTCGTTCTCCTGCACCTGCGCCTCGTCGCGCGCCACATTAAAGCCCAGCGACGAGCCGTGTTTGATCAGGTTCGCCCCGACATTGGAGGTCATGACCACGAGCGCGTTGCGAAAATCGATGCGCCGTCCCTTGGCATCGCTGAGGCTGCCATCCTCCATGATCTGGAGCAGCATGTTGAACACTTCAGGATGAGCCTTTTCGATCTCATCCAACAGCACGACGCAGTAGGGGCGGCGGCGCACCGCTTCGCTAAGCTGGCCGCCTTCCTCGTACCCCACATAGCCGGGCGGCGCTCCCACCAAACGGCTGACGTTGTGGCGTTCCATGAACTCGCTCATGTCCAGCTTGATCAGCGCATCTTCCGAGCCGAACAGAAACTCAGCCAGGCTCTTCGCCAACAGCGTCTTGCCGACGCCGGTCGGGCCCAAGAACATAAACGTGCCGATGGGCCGCTTAGGATCCTTCAGACCCGTGCGCGCCCGGCGCACTGCCTTGGCGATCGCCTGCACCGGCTCATCCTGGCCGACCACGCGCTTGTGGAGGTAATCCTCCATCTCCAGCAGCCGCACCGTCTCCTCGCCCACCAGGCGCTGGAGCGGGATGCCGGTCCACATGCCCACCACCTCGGCGATGTCCTCTTCGTGAACCGTGGGTTGCGGGACCAGGTCCTGCCAACCCTGACGCAATTGCTCCAGCTTGCGTTCCAGATCGAGCTCCTGATGGCGCAGATCCAGCGCATCGTCGAAGCGCTTGGCCTCGACCGCCTCATTTTTCTGCCGCTGCGTGGTTTTTAGCTCGCGGAAGGTGTCGCGCAGCGTGATGGCTTGGGGCACCTTGTACATGCGCACGCGGCTGGCAGCCTCATCCATCAGATCAATCGCCTTGTCAGGCATGAACCGATCGGGGACGTAGCGGGCCGATAGCCGCGCCGCCGCCTGCAAAGCGTCATCCCCGATGCGCAACTGATGGTGCGCTTCGTAGGCGCCTCGCACACCTTTGAGGATCTCCACCGTTTCCTCGATGGTCGGTTCTTCTACCACGATGGGCTGGAAACGCCGTTCCAGGGCCGCGTCCCCTTCAATGTATTTGCGATACTCGTCCAGCGTTGTAGCGCCGATGCATTGCAGTTCGCCGCGGGCCAGTGCGGGTTTCAGGAGATTCGCGGCATCCATGCTGCTGCCGGCCGCGCCCGCGCCCACCAGCATGTGCACCTCATCGATGAACAGGATCGCATCCGCGTTCGTGATCTCTTCGATCACCTTTTTCAGGCGTTCCTCAAACTGGCCGCGATACATCGTGCCCGCCACCAACGCGCCGACATCCAACATCAACACCCGCTTGTCGATCAGGGTCTCCGGCACGTCGCCATCGATGATCCGCTGCGCGAGCCCTTCAACGATGGCGGTCTTGCCGACGCCGGGCTCACCGATCAGGGCGGGGTTGTTCTTGGTGCGCCGGCTGAGGATCTGGATCACACGCTCGATCTCTTTCTTGCGGCCGATGACCGGGTCTAGCTTACCCTGCTCCGCCCGCGCCGTCAGATCGAAGCCCAACTGATCGGTCAGGGGTGTTTTGCTCTCGCGCTTGCGGGTGTCTTTTTCCTGGAGTTGACCTTCGAGAATGGTCTGAGTCGCCTGCTGGCGCACATTGTCCATGCTGACGCCCATGCTGCGCAGGACTTCTGCCGCGATCCCTTCATCTTCGCGCACCAGGCCCAACAGCAGATGCTCCGTCCCGATGTTTGGGTGCCCCATCTGCCTCGCTTCTTCCACGGCCAGCTCAATCACCCGCTTGGTGCGCGGGGTGAGGGTCGGCTTCCCAAAAGGCGGTCGCGGGCTGCGCGGGGCCACGTGCTCCACCTGCCGCACCACCTCGTCCGGAGCTGCACCCACCGCGCGAAGGATCTTCGCGGCCTGGCCGTTCTCTTCTTTGGCCAGCCCCAACAGCAGATGTTCAGTGCCAACGTAATTATGATTAAGGCGGATTGCCTCTTCTTGAGCGATTTGCAACACCTGACGTGCGTGCCTCGTAAACCGATCCATTTTGTCCGACATAATCTCTCATCCTTTGCGCATCATACGCTGATCTACTCATGCCCTCTTCGGACAGTCCGAATTATATCATAACTCGAACCGGGTGTCGTAAGCGAGAATCCCCTTGACCGGGCCGCGCGGTGCACACGAAAGAGGGCGGCTGCACAGGATGTGCAGCCGCCCTTTGTGAGACTGTCATAAAACCCGGGATGGCGTTCGTTTAGCCTTCCTGCAACGGCTCCAACGCGGCGCGCATCTGTTCATTCACCGGCCCATCCGTCGCCCCGGTCGCCTGCCCGGCCTCGGCGCGCCAATCGACCTCGACATAGCTATCCTCGCCGGCCTGGCGCAAGCTCAGCCCGATACGCCGACGTTGGGGATCGAGACGCACGATGCGCACCTGCACTTCGTCGCCCTCATGGACGACCTCGCGCGGGTGGCTGATGCGGTAGTCCGCCAGCTCGGAGATGTGGATCAACCCCTCAATCGCGTCGTCGATCTTAGCGAAAGCGCCAAAATCGGTGAGACGGGTGATTTTGGCGGTGACGACCTGGCCGACGACATAATTCTCGCCCACCTGGGTCCACGGCTCCGGGGTCAAGCGCCGCAGGCTCAGGCCGATGCGCTTGCGTTCCTCATCCACGTTCATCACGTAGACTTCTACCGGCTGGCCGATGCGCAACACCTCACTCGGATGCCCGATGCGGTGCCAGGCCAACTCGGACAGGTGGATGAGGCCATCTGCTCCGCCCAAATCGACAAAGGCGCCAAAGTCGGCAATGCTGGTGACAACGCCCCTCAGCACATCGCCCTTGCTCAGCGAACCCAGCAGGCGATCCTTCTGGCCTTTGCGCCAATCGCGCATCGCGGCCCGCTCCGACAGGATCAGGCGGTTCCGGGTGCGATCGAGCTCGACCACTTTGAGTTGCATGACCTGCCCGACCAGCTTGGCCCACCGTTGTTCAGGATCGCCTTCGGCATCCTGCTGGATTTGCCAGCGGCTGGAGAGCTGTGAGGCCGGCACAAAGCCCCGGACGCGGCCCACGCGCACGATCACCCCACCCCGGTTGAAGCCGGTGACCAAACCCTCGAAGACATCCTGCGCCTGGAACAACTCTTCGGCCTGCCGCCAGTCTTGCTCTTGCTGAGCCCGCGCCAGCGAGATGACGACGTTGCCATCCTTGTCCTCCGGATGGATCACAAAAGCCGTGATCGGATCGCCAACTGCCAGGCCGGACATAAAATCGGGGTCCAACCGCTCGATTTCACGGGGATCCACGACGGCATCAGCTTTATAGTGGATATCGACCAGGATCTGTGTGGCAGTGATGCCGACGACGAAGCCTTCAACTGTATCGCCTGGATGTAACTGCGGAAAATCAAAGGCATCGAGGGGTAACGTTTCCATGGGATTGGTTTCGACCGCAGCCTGGGCTGACTGCAGCGTCTTTTGCGTATTCATGCGGATAATTGCTCCCCCCCCAAATAATGAGTGGGGGGATTATACAGAAGGTCTAGATAAAAAGCAAGTGCCCGCGGGGACGTCAAGTTGTCTGGCAACGAGGCCCTTGCGGCGCACAGCCTAGCGACACTTGCTATCGGAGGGGAACAAAAGCTACCATCTCGATTTCAACCAGAGCACGACGCGGTAGGCCTGCGACCTGGACGGTTGACCGGGCCGGCGGAGCGGCTGTAAATTGTGCGGCGTACACTTGGTTAACGCTCTGAAAATCGGCCATATCCGCCAGGAAGATGGTGGTCTTGGCCACGTCCGCGAAAGTGGCGCCTGCTTCGGCCAGGACGGCGGCCAGGTTGACCAACGCCTGGCGTGCCTGAGCTTCCACGCCCTCCGCCAATGCGCCGCTGGTCGGATCGAGACCGATCTGCCCGGAGGTAAAAACGAAGTCGCCCGCGCGGATGGCCTGGCTGTAAGGGCCGATGGCGGCCGGAGCCGCCGGGGTGTTGATGATTTGGGGCATGGGATTCCTCCAACAAAGGGGGCCTCGCAAGGTCATTCTGAGTTACCCCATCCTGCGGCGCGGGATGGGTAACT
>JAPKMS010000139.1 GCA_026645775.1 Anaerolineae bacterium | reverse complement strand
TTGCCGCTCTGGCTGATGCCGAGGACGAGCGCGTTCCCGAACCGCGGCGGCGCGTTGTAGAGGGTGAACAGGCTCGGCGTGGCAAGGCCGACGTACAGCCCGTTCAACGCGCCCAGCAGATATTGGGCGTAGCGGCCGGCGTTGTCGCTGGTGCCGCGCGCGGCGATCACAACATACTGGATCTCGCGGCGCACCATCTCGGCCGCCAGGGCCTCGGCCGGCCCGCGCGCCTCCCCCAGCAGTCGCGCCAGGACATACGGCTGTTCGTGAATTTCGCGGTAGACGTGGGTGGATTTCAGGTCAATCATGGGGCCCTCGTTTGTGGATGGCAGATGGCAGCGTGCTGATCGCGGATAGTTGGCAACAAGCCCTCAGCGATCAGCCATTACGCGGTGTAGACAATCTCGCCCTCGACGATCGTCGTATGGACGCGCAGATCGGGTGTCAGGAGCACCATGTCGGCGACGTAGCCCGGCTCGATCCGGCCGCGCTCGCCGGCCAGGCCGATAGCCCTGGCAGGGGTCGCGGTGACGGTCGGCAGCGCCTCGGCCAGGGTGCAGCCGGTGATGGCGACCAGGTTGCGGAGCGCCTGATCATGCGACAGGATGCTGCCCGCCAGTGTGCCATCAGCCAGGCGGCAACTGGTGGCGTCCACGGTAACCTCGAAGTCGCCAAGCAGATGCTTGCCCGCGGGCATGCCCAACGCGGCCATCGCATCCGTCACCAGGGTCAGCCGCGCGGCGCCCACCGCCTGCCAGATCAGCTTGATCACCGCCGGGTGGGTGTGGATGCCGTCGGCGATCAAGCCCACGGACACCCGGTCGTCGGTGAGGAGTGCGCCCGGCAGGCCCGGATCGCGGTGGCCCAGCGCGGGCATGGCGTTGAAAAGGTGCGTTCCGTAGCGCGCGCCCGCGTCAAAACCCGCTTTGGCCTGGTCGTAGGTCGCCATGGAATGGCCTTCGCTCACCAGCACCCCGCGCGATGCCAGCGCCGCGATCACTTCCAGTGCGCCGGGCAGCTCGGGCGCCAACGTCACCAGCCGGACGCCGGTCGCGGGCGCCCAATCGGCCACGAGCGCGAGGTCGGGCTGGCGCAGGTACCGCGGGTTGTGCGCGCCCTTCTTCTGCGGGTTGAGGAACGGGCCTTCGACGTGCAGCCCCAACGGCCGCGCGCCACGCAAGCCGTCTGGCCGCCCATCCGTCACGATCGCCCGGCCCGCTGCGATCTTCTCCACGGGCGAGGTGATGATGGTAGGCAAGAAAGAGGTGACGCCGTAACGCGGCAACTGCTCGGCCACGCGCCAGATGGCTGTCGGATCATCGGTGAAGTCATCGCCGAACGCGCCGTTGATCTGCAGCTCGACGAAGCCCGGCGCCAGGATCAGCCCACCGGCGTCGATGGTCTCCGCGCCCATGCAGCACGGGAGATCGCTCGCCAGCCCGGCCGCGATGATGAGGCCGTCTTCAGCCAGCACCGCGCCGTGCTCGATCACTTCGTCTGGGGTGTAGATGGTCGCATTTTTGATGTAAAGCATATTGCACCTTGTTGATAGAGTGGTAAGTTGGTAGATTGGTACGCGGTGAGTTGGTGCGCCAGCAGATCACCAACCCATCTCCCAAGCTACCCATCACGACCGAGCCACCGCCGGCAAACTCGCGGCCGCGATCGATTGGCCTACGCGGCGGCTCTTTTCGTCCGGTAACTGGATGTTGACGCGCGCCGCGAGCTCCGGGAACTCGGCGGCGAGCACCGCCTTTGCGCCATCCAGGATCAACGATCCGCCGCGACCAGAGGTCACGCGGCCCAGGATCAACACATGCTTCAGATCGTAAAACTCGGCGTAGTGCGCCAGGGTGTAACCCAGGTAGACGCCGATGCTTTGCCAGATCTGAATTGCGCCCGCGTGGCCGGCTTCGAGATAGCCCTGGACGTGCTTGAGCTTCTCGGCCTTGGTCGCGTCCGCGGGCAGCGTGATGCCGACAGCCGGCGCCAGGCGGAAGACGCACTGCTGCGAGAAGTATTGCGAGCCCACCCCGGTGTCGCCTGACCATTCGTCGACGGCCGCGGCGGGGTTGTAGTCGACCGGGGCAAAGGCCAGTTCGTTCAGCCAGCCTGTGATCGCGCCGTGGAGGTCCACGTAGCCGCCCGCCTCGCTCGAGCCGAGCGCGATCCCGAGCACGCCGGTGTCCTCCAGGCTCATCGCGCCGGCCAGCGCAGTCACGTCGCCGTCGTTGACGACCTCCAGCGGCACGCCAAACTCGGCACGGATGCGCAGGAACAGATCCCGGATTTCGCCGTAACGGTCGGCCGGGATGCCGCGGAAGAGCGAGGCGACCATCGGCCGGTTGTCCACGAAGACGCCCGCCGAACTGCCGCCGATGGCATCGAGTCGCGGCAGCCTGGCACGGGCCAGCCGGAGCGCAGCCATGATCGTGGCGTAATGGTAACTCGGATCGGTCTGTCCGGTCGGCTCCCACACGATCTCCTCGCTGAAGATCGCCTGCCCGTCCACCACGGCCGACACCTTGACGTCGGACGCGCCGAGGTCGAAGCCGATGCGGCAGCCATCGAGGTGGCGGCCGAGCGCCTGCCCGCCCTCGCGCGCCGCGGGGACCGCGTCCGCTGCGCAGCTCACCACGGCGAACGGCCGCCCGTAAACCTGCTCGCCCATGAAGTGATAGTCGAAGGCGCGCGGGCCATCCGGCGCGTAGACGCGGGCGATGTGCTCGCCAATGGCCCGCGGCCCACCGATGATCACGCGCCAGCCGCCGCGCGCCCACAACAGGAACTTCACGATGCGCTCGGCGTAGGCCAGGTTGGCCCCGGCGCGCGGATGGCCGTCGGGGAACGCGACCGTCTCAAACCGGGACAGCGCGCCATCGGAGCGCTCCACCCCGATGATCAGCGGCACGCCCTGGCCGGAAGCCGCGACCTCCGCCCGGAAAGCCCGGTTTGCGAGCGCCGCGGGCCGGAACTCCGGCTCCAGCGGCGGAACGAAGGTAGGGGGGATCAGACGAAATTCGGATGCCATACTTCCTCGCTGAAAAGACTATTTAGACGACCCGTAATTCATTTGCCAGGAGCAGCGCAGCCGCGCCAAGCATAACCGCATCCGCGCCCAGGGCACTCACGCGCACCTCGGTCAGTTCAGCCAACGGTGCGAAGGAGCGTTGCAGCATCTCCGCTTTGACCGCCTGAGCCAGCGGATCGCCGAATTGTGCGACGCTGCCGGCCAGGATGATCAGCGGCACGTTGAGCGCCACGGCCAGGTTGGTGGCGGCGATGCCCAGGTAGCGGCCCAATTGCGTCACCATCTGGGTCAGCGCCGGGTCGCCGGCCCGATAAGCGGCCACCACCGCAGCCAGATCGATCTGCGGGGCGTCCGCGGCCAGTTGCCGGAGCAGAGAGCCCGGCTGGTTAAGGTAGATCGTCCGCGCCCACCGCAGGATCGCACGTTGGCCGGCCACCGTCTCCAGGCAACCGAAGTGGCCGCACGCGCACAGCTCGCCGCCCTCCACAGCGCGCACGTGGCCGATCTCACTGGCGCCGGAGTGCCCGCCGCCCTGGTAAAGCTGCCCTCCGATCACCAGTCCCGCGCTGACGCCCTGTTCCACAAGCATCACGGCCAGATCGGCGGCCCGGGTCGGATTGGCGAAGGTGTACTCGGCCAGCGCCGCGGCCTGGCTGTCGTTGAGCAGATACACCGGCAGCCCATACCGCTCGGTCAGCAGGTCGCCCAACGCCAGCTCCTGCCAACCCAGGTTAACCGCCTGCTGGACGATCCCAAGCTGAGTGTCAATCAGGCCGGGCAATCCGACGCCGATCCCCAGCAGCGGCCTGTCAGCCAGCGCTACCAGTCGATCCGTCAGCTCCTGAACCAGGTCCAGCGTGCCGCGGCCGCCGGTCAAGAATGGAACGGACGCCTGGTGCACCGGCCGGCCGCGCAGATCGAACACGCATCCACGCAGCGCCGCCCCGGCCAGGTCAATCCCGATGATCTGGCGTGCACCAGCAACCACGCGCAGCAACGTCGGCGGCTTGCCCCCGGCCGACGGCCCCTGGCCCAACTCCTCCACCAGCCCGGCGGCCAGCAGCTCGGCCACTACGGCAGATACCGCAGTGCGTGTCAATCCGGTGGCGCGGGCGATGTCGGCGCGGCTGATCTCGCTGTTGGCGTAGATCAGCTTGAGCGCCAGGTGCTGGTGGTGCGACTTGGTTTCGTCGCGGGTGAGCTTTTGGGTGTGTAGCGACAGCAGAGACACAGGGCGACCTCTTGATCACACGAAAGCACAAAGAAAAGCCATCAAAGCCCAATACAGACGACGGATACCGGCTAGTCCCGCAAATCAATCCTAACTAAGTCTTTTAACTTTACAAAGAGATTATACGGCAGCACATTGCAGATGTCAAATCAGCAGGGCGAAAGCATGTTGCAGCCGGCGCAGGCGGCCGGCAGTTGAAACTGCGCCTACGGCTGCAAGGCCGACCGTCGTCGGTTGAATGCCAGTCTGCGCAGGTCAGACTTTGCGCTGGTAGCCGCAATCGCGCAGGATCCTTTAGGACTTCAGTTGCCGGGTGCAGTTGGGCGCCACACAATGCAATCGCCCTGTTAAATCAGGGCCGCCGATGGACAAAAAAGACGAAGGGCGCCCCCTTCGTCTTTGGTCGATCGGTAACCGTCTACGCGAGCAATGCGCTCACTCGTCCAACAGCTCGAGCTGCTCCTGCCGCCGCTGATAGGCCGCGGCCAGCCCGCCCGTTGCGGTCTCGCGGTAGAGCGACGGCAGATTGTGCCCTGTCTCCGCCATCACCGTCACCACGTCATCGAAAGAGATGCGGTGCGTGCCGTCGGTGAGCAGCGCGTAGTCTGCGGCGGCGAGCGCGCGCGTGGCGGCGAACGCGTTCCGCTCGATGCACGGGATCTGCACCAGCCCCGCGACCGGGTCACACGTCAGCCCCAGGTGGTGCTCCAGCCCCATCTCCGCGGCGTACTCGATCTGACGCACGGTGCCGCCGAGAAGCTGTGCTGCCGCGCCTGCGGCCATCGCGCACGCGACGCCGATCTCCCCCTGGCAGCCAACCTCGGCCCCGGAAATCGAGCCGTTGCGCTTCACCAGGTTGCCGATCAGCCCGGCCGTCGCCAGCGCGTGCGCGATTGAAAGGTCGGAGCAGTTCACCCGCTCCTGAACGTAGCGCAACACCGCGGGCAGGACCCCGCACGAGCCACACGTGGGCGCAGTGACGACCACCCCGCCGGCCGCATTCTCCTCCGCCACGGCCAGGGCGTAGGCGGAAAGCAACTGAAGCTGACTGAACTGGGAGTCAGAGAGGAGGGTCTTACGATAAAAAACCCAGGCTTTACGCGAGACGCCCAGCCCGCCCGGCAGCAAGCCCTCGCCGGCCAGGCCATGCGTGATCGCCCGGCGCATCGCCTGCCAGATTTCGCCGAGGAAGTCCCAGATTTCCGGGCCTTCGCACTGTTCGACGTACTCCCACAGCGACAAGCCCGTCCGGCCGCACAACTCCAGCAGCTCGGCGAAGCACGTCACATCGTAAGGCGACTGCGGCGGCGGGGATTGGTCGTCGCCCAGCGCACCGCCGCCCAGGCTGTACACCTGCCAGGGATCTGACACGGCGCCGTCGGCAAAGATCGCGCGGAAGCGCATGCCGTTGGGATGCAGGGGCAGTTCTTTGTCGGGCCGCCAGACCAACTCCACCGGCACAGGCGCAAACGCCTCCTCGATGGCGGTGTCCGTCATGTGTCCCTTGCCGGTAGCCGCCAGGCTCCCGTAGAGCGTCACCCGAAACCGCTCGGCATTGGGATAGCGGCGCTTAAAGCGATCGGCCGCGCGGCGCGGTGCAATGGTATGGCTGCTGGACGGGCCGTGCCCGATGCGGAAAAGTTTCCGGAGCGATTCCATAGTATGTGATCTCGCTACGCAGCTTGCCGGTGGCGCTGGAGCCAGACGTACGCGGCGATGCCCGCCAGCGACACCGCCGAGCCGACGGTCGCCGCGCCCCAGATCCAGCGCCGATTCTCCTGTGCCGAACTGACAGCCGGGATGGCGTCGAAGAGCCGATCGCGCGCGGCCTGCTGTTGCGCGGCCGCCATCAGGTTGCGCTGCAGCCCGGTGCGAAAGTCGGCGCGCGGGCGCACCGGCACGAGCAAGGCGGCCAGGTCACGCGCCAGGGATAGGAAGGGCATCAGGGGCAAGATCGCCCCGGCGACCGGCGTTTCAGGCCGGTTGAGGGGAACATAGCGACGCGCTGCGCCCACCAGGGGCACAGGCAGATTGCGCCAGGACAAAGTAGACCGATCAAACATGACGATTCTCCGTTGAATGCTGGGGGGTTACAAGACGGTCGCTGCCCATTCACGCTTCACCACCCGCGCGCCTCCAGATCAGCGCGCAGCGCCTTCAGGGTGCGGAAGTACAGCGACTTGATCGAGCTTTCAGTGCGCCCCAGGATTTCCCCGATCTCCTCGTTCGACATGCGATCCGCGAATTTCAGGATCAGCAGCCGCTGGCGCTCCTCCGGCTGGCGATGGATGGCCGACCAGAGCGCCTGGCGGCGTTCGCCGGATTCGGCCACGCGGGACGGGTTGTCGCTTGGCTTACTCGCCGGTTCGATCTCATCCAACGAAGCCAGTTGCCAGCGCCCCTTGGCCCGATGGTGATTGGCGACGAGGTTGTGCGCGATGCGATACAGCCAGGCAACAAAGGGCGCCCCCTGATCATGATAGCGCCCGATGCCGCCCAACGCCTGATAAAACGTGCGTGCGGTCAGATCTTCCGCGTCCGTGATGTTGCCGACGCGGTAGTAGATGTAGCTGTAGATCCGATCGACGTTGCGTTGATAGAGCTCACCGAAGGCCTCCGGGTCCGTCTTTGCCGAAACGACCAATTCTGCCTCAGCGAAATCGTGGTAACGGCTTCGCTCGGCCGCGGAATCCGCTGACTGACTGCGTGAGCCTGACATAGTGCTAAACACCCCAATTGACGAAAGACGCGCGCGGCTCAATCTCCTGCATACACCGCCACGCCGATGGCGCCCGGCCCCACATGCACGCCCAAAGCCGGCCCCAGACTGGCCATGAACATATGAGATGTCTCGAAGCTCGCCGCCAGCAATGCGCCGACGGTCGTAGCCTCGCTCAACGCAAGGGCCTGCGTCAGCGCCAACCGTACTTGCGGCCCACGCTGCGGGATCTGGGCCAACAGCGTTTCCTGGACCGCACTCAATGCCTTCGCCCGGCTGCGCACGCGCGCCACCGGCACCACTTCACCCTCCATGATCGCCAACAACGGCTTGAACTTGAGCAATGTGCCGACAAACGCCTGCGCTTTGCCGATGCGGCCGCCGCGTTGGAGATACTCCAACGTCTCCAACACGAAGATGATGCGGATCTCCTCGCGCATCCGGGTCAGCTTGGCGACGATCTCGGCGCGCGACGCGCCGGCATCGACCCTGGCGACTGCCTCTTGCAGCATCAAGCCCAGACCGATCGACACGCTCTGGGAATCAACCACGCTCACGGGCCAGCCGGCCTGGCTCTCGGCCGCAACGACGGCCGAGCTGTACGTGCCGCTGAGTTTCGCAGAGATGGTGAGAATGATCACCTCATCCCCTGCGTCGGTAAACTGTTTGAGAAGACCGATGAAGTCGGACGGCACCGCCTGCGATGTCGTTGGAAGCGGATCGCTGTTGGGCAACCGCTGCCAAAACTCCTCACGCGTGATATCGACCCCGTCGCGCAACACGATCTGGCCAAAAACCACACTCAGTGGGATCACAACAACCGCCGGGTGGTTCATCACCTCCAACGGCCCCTCACAGGTTGAGTCAACGATAATGCGAATCATGCAATAAATCCTCCACTCACAAGAATACAGCACAAGCTGAGTCGATACGCCGTCCTATGCAACAGAAAAAAGGGCGCTGGGCCTCGAACAAGAGGCGACAGCGCCCATAATGATGGCCGATCCGCGGGCATCAAGCCGGGCCGACAATGGGCCCATTGTAGCCGCAGAGTAGGGCGCTTGTCAATTGCCCAGGGCAAGGTCATTGTGTGGCGTGTGCCCCGCCTGGCAACTGAAGTTGCGGCTACCGTTGCGAAGTCGGCCGGCGCCGACTGGAGCTCAGTCCACGTCGGTGGACTTTGTGAAGGTAGGCGCAGTTTCAACTGCCGGCAGACGCCGTTGGCCGCAACATG
>JAPKMS010000138.1 GCA_026645775.1 Anaerolineae bacterium | reverse complement strand
CGGCCGAAGAGCGGCCGGCCCGACGTGCGCTGCTCTTCCAGGGCGATCTTCAGGATGCGCGCCAGCGGGCCGCCCAGGTCGGCTGCGCGCTCCATGGCGCGGTCGGGCGGGTTGCCGGCCGCCATCTCCGCCGCCAGCATGGCCGATAGGTCGGGCAGGTTGCTCTGCACGCGGCGGCGCACCTTTTCGGCCGCGCTGCGCTGCCGGACAAAGGGCAGCAGAAAACCGATGATCGGTGCGAGGCCCAGCATGGGCATGCCGCTCATGACGAGCAGCACGCAACCGGCCGCGGCAAGCAGAACGGCAAGCCCAACCGAGGCGGCGACAGTCCAGGGCTGACCTTCCAGGAGCAGCCAGCGGCGGTGGCCTTCCAACCCTAACAGGTTGCGCAAGCCCGGCAGGCGGCGCATGAGGGCCGCGCCGAGCTTCTCCAGCGGCGTGTCCACGGTATCTGTGCGGTACGCGGCCAACGCCTTGCGCGGCGTGTTGCTGGCGGTGACATCCACCCGTGCCGCGACCGTCATCAGCCACAGCCCGCCGCAGAGGGCCGTCGCCAGGACGAGCGCCTGCTGGAACCCCGGCGCGTGTACGATCTCAAGCAGATTCATGGTCCTCCTCTCCCCCGATTTCCACCGCTCCCGCATGCGGCAGGCCGCAGACGCCGCCCAGGCCGCCCCACAACGGGGCCGTGAGTAACAGCGCATCCCAGGCGACCGGCGCGTGCCCGAACAAGGCCGAGAAAGCCTGGGCAATCAGCGCGACGACCGCGCCGATCACGCCGCGCCACGCCCACGACCGTCCCGGCGTGGCCAGACTTGCGTTGGCCACCGCGCCGACCAGGTACAGGTTGAGCGCGCCGCCTGCCACCACGATCGTCAAGAACACTGGATCCGCATCCGGAGCCTGCGTGCCGAGCTTCAGCATCACGCTCAGCAGTCCGCCGCCGAGCGCGACGGCCAGGGTGCGCTCGATCACCTCACCCCTCCAGGGCATCCGCGATCATCCCGTTGAGCTGGGTGTAGCCGAAGGCCATCACGCCCAGCGCGCCGGCCGCGATCATCTGGCTGGTCGGGTCGGCGTAGCCTTGCCGGATCACCGGCGACGACAGCATGATGCCCAGGATGACCGCCATGATCGCCAGCATGGTCAGCACCGCCTGCCGCGCCCCCTCAGCCTTGGACCCAGCCACGGCACGCGCCTCCAGTATGGCCGAGAGTTCCTCCGCGGTCGTCGCGAACGCCTTGGTGAAACCAGCCCCGCCGGTCTCGGCGAGCCGCCGGATCTGGTAGACCGTCAGGCCCAAGAGCGGCGAGATTCGATTGCCCTCCAGGTGCGCGTTCACCAGGAATGGCTCACCCTGGCTCGACCACCCTGCGAGCAGCCGCTCCATCCAGGTGCGCAACGGCCGGCCCGCCAGCAACGTCGCCGTCACCTCTTCCACCGCCGCACGCGGGGAGCTGGTCACCAGCAGCATGCCGCCCAAGCGGCTCACGAAGGTCGGCAGCTCCCCCTCGATGGCGAGCCGCGCCTTGCGGGTCTTGCCCCGCAGGAACTCGTCCGCCAGGATATAGGCCAGCGCCGAGCCGCCGGCCGCCGGGACCAACGGCATGCCCAGGAGGACGAGCG
>JAPKMS010000137.1 GCA_026645775.1 Anaerolineae bacterium | reverse complement strand
GAGCCTGTTCACCCTCTACAACGCGCCGCCGCGGTTCGGGAACGCGCTCGTCCTCGGCATCAGCCAGAGCGGCAAAAGCCCCGACATCGTCGCGGTGTTGGCCGAGGCGCGGCGCCAGGGCGCGCTGACCGCCGCTATCACTAATTTCCCCGAGTCGGATCTGGGCCAGGAGGCCGATTTCGTGATCGATCTCTGCGCAGGCGAGGAACGCGCGGTCGCGGCGACGAAGACCTACACCGCCGAGCTGGCGGCCATCGCTCTGCTCAGCACCGCGCTGAGCGGCGACGTCGAGGCCGCGCAGGCGCTGGACCTGGTCCCGGTGCACATCACCCAGACGCTGAACATGAACAGCAACCTGGACTGTATCGCTGAGCGCTACCGGTATGCGCAGTCGTGCGTCACCATCGGCCGCGGCTACAACTACTGCACCGCGTTCGAGTTGTCGCTGAAGCTCAAGGAGATGACCTACACCGTGGTCGAGCCGTATTCGAGCGCCGACTTTCTCCACGGCCCGTTGGCGTTGATCGCGCCGGGCTTCCCGGTCATCGTCGTGGCGCCATCCGGCCGGATGCTGTCGGAAATGAAGACCTTTATGGACACCGCCAAGGCGCGCGGGGCCGAGTTGATTGCCATCAGCGACGATTCCGAGGCGCTGGCGCTGGGCCGTGTGGCGCTGGCGCTGCCGCCGGGCGTGCCCGAGTGGCTGTCGCCCATCTGCGCCATCGTGCCGGGCCAACTGCTGGCGATGCACCTGGCGCATGCGCGCGACTTCGATCCTGACCGCCCCCGCGCGTTGCACAAAGTGACGGAAACGTTGTAAACTGAAGCGCTTTCGGCAGACCGAACGCATCAGGAGGCACAATGAGGATTCTTGTCACCGGCGGGGCCGGCTACATCGGCAGCCACACTTGCCTCGCATTGCTGCAAGCCGGCTACGAAGTCGTCGCGGTCGATAACCTCAGCAACAGCAAGGAGGAATCGCTGCGCCGTGTGCAGGCCTTGGCCGGCCGGGCGCTGACGTTTCACCGGGTTGACCTGCTGGATCGGCCGGCGCTGGATGCTGTGTTCGCCGCGGCCCCGATCGATGCAGTGATCCACTTCGCCGGGCTGAAAGCGGTGGGGGAGTCGGTGATGATCCCGTTGCGCTATTACCACAACAACCTCACCGGCACGCTGCTGTTGTGCGAGGCAATGAAGGCGCACGGCGTCCGCAACATCGTGTTCAGCTCTTCGGCGACCGTGTACGGCGACCCGGCCACCGTGCCCATCACCGAGGCTTTCCCCCTCTCGGCCACGAACCCCTACGGACGCTCGAAGCTGATGATCGAGGAGATCCTGCGCGATCTTCACGTCTCGGATGCCTCGTGGAACATCGCGCTGCTGCGCTACTTCAACCCCGTGGGCGCGCACGTCAGCGGCCGCATCGGCGAGGATCCGCAGGGCCTCCCCAACAACCTGATGCCGTATGTGGCCCAGGTGGCGGTGGGCAAGCTGCCGGAACTGCGCGTGTTCGGCAACAACTATCCCACCCCGGACGGCACCGGCGTGCGCGATTACATCCATGTGGTCGACCTGGCGGCCGGTCATCTGCGGGCGCTGGATAAGCTGGCGGGCAACCCTGGCATCGTGACCTATAACCTGGGCACGGGCCGCGGCTACAGCGTGCTGGAGGTGGTGGCCGCGTTCGAGCAGGCCTCGGGGCGCCGTGTGCCCTACAAGATCGTCGGACGCCGGCCGGGCGACATCGCGGCGTGCTATGCGGATCCGACCCGCGCGCAGGTCGAGCTGGGCTGGGCCGCCACGCACGGCCTCGCTGAGATGTGCGCCGACACCTGGCGCTGGCAGTCGGCCAATCCGTTCGGGTATCAGTGATCGGAACTCCTCCTATGACACAAGCGAATCTTTCCCTGGTCGTGCTGGCTGCCGGCATCGGCAGCCGGTACGGCGGCTTGAAGCAGATGGACCCGATGGGGCCCAGCGGCGAGATCATCATGGACTACTCGATCTATGATGCGCTGGCCGTGGGATTCACCCGGGTGGTTTTCGTGCTCTCGAAGGCCATCGAAGACGCGTTTCGCGAGCGCGTCGGCCGCGTCATCGAGCGGCAGTGCGACACGGCCTACGTTTTTCAGCGGTTGACCGACGTGCCGGCGGGCTTTGCAGTGCCTGAGAGCCGGCGGAAGCCGTGGGGCACCGCGCACGCGACCCTCGCCAGCCGGCCCGCGGTGGATGGGCCGTTCGTGGTGATCAACGCGGACGACTTCTATGGGCGCAGCGCATACCGGGCTCTGGCGGATTATCTGCGCCGGCCTGAGGAGGCCGACGGGACGCCGGATTATTGCATGGTGGGCTATCGCCTGGGCAACACCCTGACCGAGCATGGCCACGTGGCGCGCGCCGTCTGTGCGGTGGATGACGGCGGCTTCCTGGTGAACGCCATCGAGCGCACACGCATCGAGCAGGCCGGCGCGGGCGCGCGCTACACCGAGGACGGCGAGACGTGGCTCCCGCTGGCGCAAGACACCATCGTCTCGATGAATATCTGGGGGTTCACCCCGCGCGTCTATGCCGACCTGGCCGAACGGTTCCCGCGCTTCCTGGCCGAGAACCGCGCCAATATTGAAAAAGCCGAATTCTTCATCCCGAATGTCGTCGCCGATCTCATCCGGCAGCAGCGCGCGCGCGTCAAGGTGCTGGCCACTGCCGAGAAGTGGCACGGCGTGACCTACGCCGAGGACAAGCCCCAGGTGAAGGCCGCACTGCGGGCCCTGGTGGACGCGGGCATGTACCCGGCGAGCCTGTGGGGGCCCGCGCGCTGAATCGTTGACTCAACCTCGAGAAACGTCGCGCCGCCAACCGATCCACCTCCTCGGCCGCGGGGTGCATTGGAAGCCCTCTCACTTTTTCGGGCGACAACTTGTGATTCTATTGTATCTTGATTGATCATAAGGTGCGCTGAGAGATTCCAGCGGCTGTTGGCCGTACGGCCCGTCCTCTGCACCGGGAGACGCGAACGTGGCAGACTGTCTGACCTTGGACTTGCGGGTAACGGCCGGCAGCGACGGCCGGCATGAAGTCACGGCGGAGGAGCCCGGTTCGGGCCGCGCCGGGCCCGAGCGGCTCGGACTGCACGAGCTCGATGCGCCGGGCTTTCGGGCGGCGCTGGAAATAGTGCGTCGCGGGCCGCCCGCCGCGGACGGGGAGCCCTTCCGGGTTGTGGGTGATGGGCTGTTTCGGGCGCTGTTCGGCGGCGATGTTCTGAGCCTGTTTGCCGGGCTGCACGATCAGCGCATCCGGCCCAATCCCCATGCCGCTCTGCGCCTGCGCCTCGACATCGACGAGCGGCTGCCTGATCTGGCGGCCCTGCCGTGGGAGCTCCTCCGCTGGCGCGATGCGCCCCTCTCTACACAGGTGCAGACCCTGCTCTCGCGCCGGGTTGCCGGGCTGGGGTATGGCACGGTGCGCCCCCTCAGCGTCGCGGACCGGCCGCGGGTGCTCCTGGTCATCCCGCGCGGGTCGGGGCTGGCGACCGAGGGCGAGCGCGCCATCCTAACCGCCGCACTGGCGCGCAACGGCATCCCCTACGACGTGTTGGAGGACAAGGTGACGCTCGGCCTGCTGGCTGACGTGTTGGCCGGCGGCGCCTACCACATCCTCCATTTTATCGGCCACGGCGCCGAGGCGATGACAGGCGACGGCGGGCTGTCGGGCTACCTGCGGTTCAACGCGCCCGGGGCGGCCGGGGAAAGCGCGGATGAGGAGTGGGTCGAGCACGACCGCATCCAGGCGGTCCTGTCGACGCACACCGACCTGCGCCTGGTCGTCCTGAACGCGTGCAGCAGCGCGGCGATCGGCGGCCGGCCGCCGGGCGCCGCAAGCCGGGGTTTCAGTGGACTGGTCCCAGCGATCCTCCGCGCCGGGGTGCCGGCGGCCCTGGCGATG
>JAPKMS010000015.1 GCA_026645775.1 Anaerolineae bacterium | reverse complement strand
GTTCGACATCACCGATGCGCTGATCGCGGGCGACAACGAGCTGCGGGTGGCGGTCTGGGATCCCACCGACACGGGCTTACAGCAGCGCGGCAAGCAGGTGCTGCGGCCCGGGCAGATTTGGTACACGGCGGTCTCCGGCATCTGGCAGACGGTCTGGCTGGAGGTCGTGCCCGCGCGCTACATCGCGGGGTTGAAGATCACGCCGGACCTGGATGCCGGGACCGTCACGGTGGCGGTGGATCTGGCCGGCGAAGGCGAGACGCCGGATGCGCTCCGCGTCGCCGTCTATGATGGTGGTTTGCCGGTGGCGGAAGTGCGGACGGCGGAGGCCGAGGTCACTCTCGCCATCGCGCAGCCCGTTGCGTGGCATCCCGACGCGCCGCACCTCTACGATCTGGTCGTCCAGGCCGGAGACGACACGATCACGAGCTACTTCGCCATGCGCAAGTTCAGCCTGGCGCGGGCGGCCGACGGCTACGTGCGCTTTCATTTGAACAACGAGCCGCTGTTCCTCTACGGCCCGCTGGACCAGGGCTACTTCCCCGACGGCCTCTACACCGCGCCCACCGACGAGGCGCTGCGCTTCGACATCGAGACCACGAAGAAGATCGGCGCCAACCTGATCCGCAAGCACGTCAAGGTGGAGCCGGCGCGCTGGTATTATCACTGCGACCGCCTGGGGATGCTGGTCTGGCAGGATATGCCCAACGGCGGCCGGCCGGTGAGCAATGCGACGACCATCCTGGCGCTCGCCCTCGATTGGCGGCAGCGCGACGAACGGCGGCTGGCCGCGCGGGGTCGGGCCGACGAGGGCAACCGCCGGCAGTACCGCGCCGAGCTGCAGGAGATGATTGCACACCTCTACAACGTTCCGTGTATCGCGGCCTGGGCGCCGTTCAACGAGGGTTGGGGCCAATTTCAGGCCAGGGAGATCGCGGCCTGGGTGAAAGAGCTGGACCCGACCCGCTCGGTGAACCATGCCAGCGGCTGGTTCGACCAGGGCGGCGGCGACTATCGCAGCCTGCACATCTATCGCCTGCGGCTGCGAGAGCGAGGTTTGCAGCAGGATCGCCGGGCGTTCGTCATCTCGGAGTTCGGCGGTTACGGTCTAGCGGTGGACGGGCACGTATGGAACCCCAAGGAGCGGTTCAGTATCCGCTTCTTCAAAACGCCGGCAGCATTGACCGAGGCCTACCTGGCGCTCCTGGAGAACGAGCTGCGGCCGCTGATCTCGCGCGGATTGATGGCGGCGATCTTCACGCAGACGACCGATGTGGAGAGCGAGATCAACGGCTACTTGACCTATGACCGGGCGGTCGAGAAGATGCCCGCCGCGCGCCTGGCCGCGGCGCATCGGGAACTCATCGCGCAACCCCGGCACGCTGTCAGCGTATTGTAGGAGATGAGCTGCAGCCGCGTTTTCTTGCAGACCAATCGCTACAAATTCATCGATGATCAAGGAGTTTGTTTATGGACCCCGCACTCACCTCCACTACCTTCGAAATCTACGGCCACCGCATCGTGCGCCAGCTTGGCGTGGTGCGCGGCATCACCGTGCGCTCGCGCGGGCTTGTGGGCCAGTTCGCGGCCGGGCTGCGCAGCATCGCGGGCGGCAAGATCCACGAGTACGTGACGCTGTGCGAAGAGACGCGCGGCGAGGCGTTCGATCTGATGGTGAAGCACGCGTCCGAGATCGGCGCCAACGCCATCGTCGGCGTGCGCTACGACGCCACCGAGCTGGCGGAGAACATGACCGAGGTGCTGGCGTATGGGACCGCGGTCGTGGTAGAGCCCGTGTAGAAACCAGGTTTCTCCGAGAAACCTGGTTTCTGGGTAAGGAGGGCTCTCTTGACCGCATCCGTGAGTGAGCATGTCGCGCGCCTCTATGACTTGATGTCCGAACGCGAATGGGCGCGGATGGACCGGCACCGCACCGAGTTCGCCCTGACGCTGCGCGCCCTGGCCCGGCATCTGCCGTCGCCGCCCGCGCACATCCTCGACTGCGGCGGCGGACCGGGGCGCTACGCGATCGAGTTGGCGCGGCAGGGCTACCGGGTGACGCTGTTTGACCTCTCGGCTGGCAACCTGGCGCTGGCGCGGCAGAAGGCCGTGGACGCGGGCGTGACTCTGGCTGGGATCGAGCAGGGCACCGCATTGGACCTGGGCCGCTTTGCCGATGCCAGCTTCGATGCCGTGCTGTTGATGGGACCGCTTTACCACCTGTTGGAAGAGAGCGAGCGGGCGCAGGCGCTGGCCGAGGCGACGCGGGTTCTCAAGCCCGGCGGGCCGTTGTTCGCCGCGTTCATCACGCGCTACGCAGCCCATCGCGATGCGGCGGCCAAGTATCCGACCGAGCCCGCGGACCGGCCGGGCCTCTACGAGGAGATCGAGCGCTCGGGCAAGCTGCCGCCCATGCCGGCTGAGCAGCCGACCTTCGTGGCTTACTTTGCGCATCCGACCGAAGTCAGTCCCCTTTGCTGGCGCGCCGGCCTGGAAGTGGCGACGGTGCTGGGCCTCGAGGGGCATGTCAGCGTCATCGAGGACACGGCCGTCAACGCACTGACCGGTCCCGCCTGGGACTGGTGGCTGGAGGCTAACTGGCGCGTCGCACCAGACCCGGCGATCCACGGGGCGGTGGAGCATCTGTTGGTCGTGGCACATCGTCCGCGCTGGCGGGGCGTGCTGTGCGAGATCGCTCGGCAGTTGGACACAGCCGGCGTAGCCTACGCGGTGGTGGGCGGAACCTCGCTGGCGCTGCACGGCCTGCCGGTGCGAATCAAGGATATCGATATCGAGACCGACGTGACCGGCGCCTACCGCTTTGCCGAGTTATTTGCTGACCGCGTCGTGGAACCGGTCGCCTGGAAAGAAAGCAAACTCTACCGCTCACACTTCGGCCGGTTCAGCTTCGACGGGGTAGATGTCGAGGTGATGGGCCGCTTGCAGCGTCGTGAGGGAGATGCCTGGGTGCCGACGGAAGTCGCCCAGACAGAAACGATTGACGTGGCTGGGACGCCGGTGAAGGCATCCTGGCTGGACGAGGAGGCGCTGGCATATATCCGCCGCGGCCGGTTGGACCGCGCCGCGCTCTGCCTGCCGCACTGCAATCGCGAGCGCCTGCTCGCGCTGCTGCATGGCAAGGTACGAGCGGGGGTGATTTGACAGGAGGTTGCCTTGGGGAACTTGATTGACGAGCAGGGACGGATCAACCGGGAACTTGTGGGTCCGGTCGTGACCGTAGGCGGACACCAGGTCCAACCGATAGCGCACGTTGTGGGCCGCGCCGGAGATTCTTGGGGCGGGGTGCGAGTCACTCCGACTAAAGTGTTAGTGGTAGACCCTCAGGGCCAGAAGCAGGCGCTGCCGATCTTCGACCTGACAAGCCAGTTGCTGCGCGTCATCGCAGGCGTAGGGCTGGTGGTGGCCGTGGTCTGCGGCCTGATCATGCTGCTGCGTAAGCTATCTCGCTGTACATGTTAGGAAACCAGGTTTCTCATTTCGGTTTCGCTGGAGAGAGGAAAATCCCATGGACGAGAAGAAAGGATTGCGGTTCATCGAAGAGATGCTGGAGCGGCTGACGGTCGCGGCGACCTTCGGTGCGCCGGTGAAAGAAGGCGATGTCACGTTGATCCCGGTAGCCAGCGTAGCCTACGGCTTCGGGTATGGCTCCGGCTCCGACCAGCCCCACGAAGAGACTGCGGAGGACGTTGAAGCGGAGAAGTCGGAAAGGGGCGTCGGCGGCGGTGGGGGTGGTCAAGCCAAGCCGTTGGGCTTCATTCGCATCGATGCCGAGGGCGTCAAGTACGAGCCGTTTTTCAACCCGCAGGCCGCTTCTTTGGCCGGCATCGCCATGGCGGCGTGGTCGATCTTCTGGATCGCCAAGACCGTACGAGCCTTTGCGCAGAAGCCCTGCTGCGGATGAGACGGTGCGATTTGTGCGATCCGCTTGATCTGGCTCGCTACTGAATCCCCGCAAATGCAAGTGGATTGTGCCAACTCTGACGCTCGTCGCCGGCCGCATCGTAACGCGGCCCGCGCGGGGCGCTGACGCCGGGCAGCGTGATCTCGCCGGGCAGCGCATGCGCCAGCATCGCCCCCGCGGCGGGCAAGCTGCGGATCGCGATCCGCAGCCAACTCAGGTCCAGCCAGTAATGCGTGCCCCAAGAGCCGCGATAATCGAGCATGGCTGCCACCGGACCAGTGTTCGTCTCGTCCAGCGCCCGGCCCACCCACTCAGCATGGTCGACGATGGTGGCGTCGCCGGTCGCGTAATCGATGAGGTTATACAGCTCCACCAGCGGATAGAGCTTCGGCTGTGGGTAGCTGGCATGTGAACCGGCCGCCACGTAGATCACCGGGTGGGCGCCGACCTTTTCCACCTCAGGATGTTCCCACGGTTTGGTCATGCGCGAGTCGTGGCCCAGGAAACAGACATGAGATGGCGGCTCAACGGGCCGGCCATGGTCCAGTTTGAAGAAGACGTGGAACCCCTCCCAATCCCCTTCGTGATCGTTGAAGCCGCCGTAGCCGTTGCCCCAGTCGTTGTAGGCATAGAAGAACCAGTATTGCAGGTTCAGGAAGTTACCTTCGCGCAGCGTGCGATAGTAGTAGGTGGGACGCAGCCGACCACCCTGGCTCTCGTTATAAGCATCAATCGCGGCGCGGCGCATGTCCACCGGCAGCACGAAACGCGGTAGATCATCCCCGTCCCTATCGGCATCCAGCGCGCCCTCGAGCTGCGAAAAAACCAGGTCGTTCCACCAAAAATGTTGTGTGGCCGTGCTGGTTCTGGCGCTGAACCAACGGTAGGTCGCTCGGGCCAGGCTGGGAGTCCAGGCGATCGCTGGCCGGCTGGTCCACTCGCGCAGCAGCTTCAGCGTCGCCGCCCCCCACTGGCTGGCCACCGCGGCGCCGGTGAGCGGGCCGCCCTCCACCGAGCGCAGGAACATCTCATCTGCGCCCCGGCGCAGTAAATCGGCGGTCGTCACCTTGCCCCGGGCAACCGTCGGCCGGTGTTCCCCCTTGCGGTACAGCGCCGTGTACCCCAGGAAGTCCTCTAACGCCATCGGGAAAAAGCGTTCGCCGCGCGAGAAGCGCAGGATCGGCGCATATTTGGCGTGAAGCTCAGAGGGCGTCATGATGGCGGGCTCCTTTTGGTAACCAGCGGACGAACGGCACACCCAACAGCGGCACCGCTGCACTGAGCGTAAAGGCCATGCGCAGGCTGAACGCATCGGCCAGTGCGCCCAGGATGACGGTGGCCGCGGCGTTGGTGAGGAAACTCAGCCCCAGGTAAATGCCGTTGACCAGCGCCCGATTTTCGGGGAAGTTTTCCTGTAACAAGGCCATCATCACCGGCATAATGGACAGCGCGCACATCCCCAGCGCCACCAGGATCGGCAGCCGCACGCTGCCGTGGGCCAACAGGAACGCCGCCATCAGCGGCGACGCCAGCGCCATTGCAACCGCCAGAATGCGGCGGCGGCCCAGCCGGTCGCTCAACGAGCCGGCGGTCAACGCGCCGACCATCCCCGCGGCCTCGAACACGGCCATCGCCGCGCCCGCGAACCAGAGGCTGCTGCCTTCGCCCTTCAGAAAGGTGGGGAGGAAGGTGCCCAGCGCCGACGACATGAACGAGCGCACCACCGTGATGCCCACCACCGGGACCATGATTGGCCGCAGCGATCGGAACGCTTGCCGCCACGGTCGCGTCTGCGCGCCCCCGTTCGTCTGAGATGAGACATCGCGCAGCCGCACGTAGAGCACGGCCGAGGCCAGGATGCCGCCGGTCATCAGCCAAGGCGTGCCTTCCAGCTTCACCCGGTTCAGCGCGGCGACGATGATCAGCGGCCCCACGGTGTAACCCAAGCCGCCGCCGACCATCCACAGCCCCATGCCCCGCCCCAGGCTGCGCCCAGAGAGATTGCCGGCGATCACCGGTCCCACTGCATGCAGCCCGGCCGCGCTGATGCCCACGATGATGAGCAGCAGCGCCATCACCGCATAACTGGGCGCGATGCCGAGCAGGCTCATGGCGGCCGCGCTCACCGCGGGCGCGATAATGACCAGGTAGCGCAGGTTGACGTGATCGGCCAGATAGCCGATGAACGGCTGCAGCAGCGATGGCCACTGCATGAAGACGCTGAGCAGCCCGGCCTGGGCGTTTGAGAGCGTAAATTTCTCGATCAGCACCGGCAGCAGGGGCGGCAGGAAGGCCGTATAGGTGTCGTGCAAAGCATGTCCGCTGGCGATGGCGGTGACACCCGCGGACTGGAACCGATCGGGGTCGGCGATCGCCTCGAGGACGGGCACAGCGGCAGGGACGGTCGTCATAGCGTCTCCAGCAACATGGCGAGATCGCCCAGTGTGCCCCGATGTGCCGGCTCAGGCACGGAATGATCCAGGTTTGTGGCTGACCCAGGCACCAGGAAGGTCGTCATGCCCGTGCGCGCGGCCACCATGTCCATCGCCTCGTCGCCCACCATCAGACAGTCCTCAGGCGCCACGCCGAGCCGTTCGGCGACCTCGTCGAAATAGCGCAGGTTGGGCTTGCAGGCATGGCTGTTCTCGTAAGTGGTCACCCAGTGATACGGAAAATCAGCGACCCCGGCCCATTCCATCCGCTGGCGGATGGCGGTCTCGGGAAAGAGCGGGTTTGTGGCGATGGCCACCCGGTAGCCCAGCGCGCAGGCCAGTTGCACCACAGAGCGCGCCTCAGGCTTGCGGTCGGTAAGGTCGCGCAGTTGCGGGAAGTCGACCGCGTAAAAATTCTGAAAGATCGGCTCCAACTCATCCTTGCCATGACCGGCAAACGGGTAGAAGGCCGCCACGAAAAGCGCTTCGTTGGTGGCGCGGCCGTCGTTGGCGACCATAGCCTCGGTTGCAGCCAGGAGGTGAGCGATGAAGACCTTGGGCGGGGCGATCTGCGCTTCGGCGACGCGCGCCGCCAACCGCTCGAAATAGTGCGGCAGAAAATTTTCCATATTGCTTTCCAGCAACGTGCCGTCAAGATCGAAGAGGATGGCTTTGATGTTCTGCATAATTGTCCTGTCATTCCATCTGCATCAGCAACCCGGGTCGGGGCCGCCGGGCCACGCCAGGTGTGACATCGGCGGCTCCGGGGCTCAGCGGTCCGCTGCCGATTCTGCGCCAGTATACCGCATCGTCCGTGCGTCTCAAAACTACTTTGACACCTCTGCCTGCCTGTGATACCATCCATCTACCAATTCAGACATCTATTTTCTCGATCATTGCACCCCGCCCGAGGTGGGTTGCAACGCGAAGCGAACATGGGCTTGACGCAGTGTTGCAGAAAGAGGTTTGCTTTGACGTGGCTGTCCGTTGCCGATCCGCTTGCTGTATCTGTGAGACCGCGCCCCTAACTTGGGACGCGGCCTCATTCGTTATCCGTCATCGAGATTCATCATCCCGCCATCTCCTGAAAGGAGCACGCCATGCAGAAGTTTCGTTGGGTTTCCCTGCTGACCGTTCTGGCAATGCTGATCGGTATTGCCCCGCTGGCCGCGTCGCCCGACGCGGCCTCCGCCTCTCAGACCCTGATCCCGGCGGTCACTCAGGTCAACGTCGCCGGCAGTTTTGAGCACACCATCGGCGGCAACGACTGGTCGAACAACGACGCGTTGACTGACCTGACCGATGCGAACGGCGACGGTGTCTGGAAGTTCGACGCCGCGATCCCGGTCGCCGGCAGCTATGCCTACAAGATCGTCGAAGATGGCGACTGGGGCAAGGCGTATCCCGCGGGTGACGTGCCCTTCACCGTGGCCGCGGGCCAGACCGTGAAGTGGTATTACGACCCGGCCGATCACTACGTGGCCGACAACGCCAACAAGGTCATCGCCGCGGCAGTGGGCAGCTTCCAGTCCGAGGTGGGCGGCGGCGATTGGTCGCCCGACAACCTGCGGACGCTGCTCCGGGGGCCGGACGCCGAGGGCAAATACACCTTCCGAGCCAAAAACTTACCCCAGGGCAACTACGAGTTCAAGGTCGCGCTCAACGAGAGCTGGGACGTGAACTACGGCGCCGGCGGCGCACCGGGCGGCGACAACCTGCCGCTCGTGATCCCGGCCGGCGGCGGCGATGCGTTGTTCACCTATGACCCGGCCAGCCACGTCATCGGCGCGCAGGTGCTGCCGCCGACCGAGCCACCCCCGCCTCCGCCCCCCGCCACCGAATACGCGGTGATCCACTACAACCGCCCGGCGGCCGACTACGCCGGCTGGGGCCTGCACCTGTGGGGCGACGCCATCGCGCCGAGCGAGGGCACCACCTGGGACGCGCCCAAGGCGTTCTCCGGCACGGACGCCTACGGCGCCTATGTGGCGATCAAGCTCCAGGATAAGACCAAGCCGATCAACTACATCATCCACAAGGGCAACGATAAGGACACGCCCAACGACCGCAGCTTCAATCCCGGCGAGATGCCGGTGCTGTGGTTAAAACAAGGGGATGGCGCCAACTACGCCTCGCAGGCAGCCATCGCCGGCAAGACGATCATCCACTACCAGCGGCCCGATGGCGTCTACGCCGGCTGGGGCCTGCATCTGTGGGGCGACGCCATTGACCCGACCGAAGCCACGGATTGGGCGACCCCCAAGCCGCCGACGGGGACCGATGACTACGGCGCCTATTTCGAGATCAAGCTCAAAGATCCTACCAAGGCGGTCAACTTCCTCGTCCACAAGGGCGACGCCAAGGACCCGGACGGCGACCGCAGCTATACCCCGGCCACGAACTACCAGGTCTGGCTGCGTTCGGGCGACGCTGCGGTCTACAAACAGCGCGGCGCGGCCGAGGATTACGCGGTCATCCACTACCGCCGCCTCAAGGCGGACTATGACGGCTGGGGCCTGCACCTGTGGGGCGACTCGGCCGAGCCGGGCATCACCTGGGGCACGCCGCTGATGCCTACCGGCACCGACTCCTTCGGCGTCCTCTGGCGGGTGCGGCTGACCGATAACCCGGTCACGCTGAACTTCATCGCGCATAAGGGCGACGAGAAGGACCCCGGCCCGGATGAGGCGCTGATCTTCGCCGAGGCCGGCTTCGAGATCTGGAAGATCCAGGGCAGCACCAAACAGTACACCGACCCGGCCATCGCCATCGCCGAGGCTGCTTCCAAAGCTAAGGGCGATCTGACCAAACAGCGGGCGTACTGGGTGGATCGCAGCACCCTGGCCTGGGACGCGGCAACGAACGCAGCCTACACCTACAAGCTGCACTACGATGCGGCCGCGGGCCTGACCCTGGGCGAGGCGGGCATCACCGGCGGCAGCAGCATCGCGCTGACCCTCGACCCGGCCGGCCTCCCTGCCGCGGTCAAGGCCAAATTCCCGCACCTGGCCGCGCTGCCCGCGCTCAAGATCGCCGCGGCCGACCAGGCGAAGGTGGCGGAGATCCTCAAGGGGCAGTTTGCCATCTCGGCCTCCGAGGGTGCTGCGCTGGTGGATGCCACCGGCTTGCAGATCCCCGGCGTGCTGGACGATCTGTTCCCCTACGGCGGCGAATTGGGCGTCGCCTGGGAAGCGGACGTGCCGGTGCTCCGGCTGTGGGCGCCCACCGCGCAGTCGGTGAACCTGCACCTCTTCGCTGACGCGAACCCGGCCACGACCAGCACCGTCTTGCCGCTCTACTTCACGCCGGATAGCGGCGTATGGACGATCAAGGGCGAGCCGATCTGGAAGGGGCAGTATTACCTGTACGAAGTCAAGGTCTTCGCGCCGACCACGGGCAAGATCGAGACGAACCTGGTCACCGATCCTTACTCGCTCAGCCTATCAACCAACAGCAAGCGCAGCCAGATCGTGAATCTGGCTGACGCCGCGTTGGCGCCGGCCGGCTGGGATGCGCTGGCGAAGCCGGCGTTGGCCGCGCCCGAGGACATCTCGGTCTACGAGCTGCACGTGCGCGACTTCAGCGCCAATGATCCGTCGGTGCCGGATGCCCTCAAGGGCACCTTCAAGGCATTCACCTTGCCCGACAGCAACGGCGTGAAACATCTGAAGGCGCTGGAAGCCGCCGGGCTGACGCACCTGCACCTGCTGCCCGTCTTCGACATCGCCACGATCAACGAGAACCGGGCCGAATGGCAGGCGCCCGATCCCGCCGTGATGGTGACCTACCCGGCCGACTCCGATCAGCAGCAGGCGCTGCTGGAGCCGCTGCGCGACAAAGATGGCTTCAACTGGGGCTACGACCCGCTGCACTACACCGTGCCCGAAGGCTCGTACGCGACCAACCCGGACGGCACGACCCGCATCGTCGAGTTCCGCGAGATGGTGGAGGCGCTGAACACGATGGGGCTGCGCGTGGTGATGGACGTCGTCTACAACCACACCAACGCCGCCGGCCAGAGCCCCAACTCGGTGCTCGACCGCATCGTGCCCGGCTACTACCATCGGCTGAACAACACCGGCCAGGTTGAGAGCAGCACCTGCTGCGCCAACACCGCCAGCGAGCACGCCATGTTCGAGAAGCTGATGGTGGACTCGCTGGTGACCTGGGCCAAATACTACAAGATCGACGCGTTCCGCTTCGATCTGATGGGCCACCACATGAAGAGCACCATGCTCGCCGTGCGCGCGGCCCTGGATGGCTTGACGTTGGCGAACGATGGCGTGGACGGCAAGTCCATCTACCTGTACGGTGAAGGCTGGGACTTCGGTGAAGTGGCGAACAACGCCCGCGGCGTGAACGCGACCCAGGCCAACATGGCCGGTACGGGCATCGGCACCTTCTCCGACCGGCTGCGCGACGCGGTGCGCGGCATCAGCCCGTTCGCGGCCGGCGCCGATCTGCTGAAGAGCCAGGGCTTCGCCAACGGCTCGTTCTACGACCCGACGGCCACCGTGGCCGGCACGCCGGACGAGCAACGGGCGACGCTGTTGCTGCAAACCGACCAGACCATGCTGGGCATGGCCGGCAACCTGGCGAACTACGTCTTCACCGATCGCACCGGCAAGCTGGTCAAAGGCTCGCAGGTGGACTACAACGGCCAGCCCGCCGGCTACACCGCCGATCCGCAGGAGAATATCTCCTACATTGACAAGCACGACAACCAGACGTTGTTCGACATCAACGTCTACGCCGCGCCGGCAGCGACGAGCATGGCCGATCGGGTGCGCATTGAGAACGTGGGCCGCAGCACGATCCTGCTGGGCCAGGGCGTGCCCTTCATCCAGGCCGGCGGCGACCTGCTGCGCTCCAAGTCGCTGGATCGCGACAGCTACAACTCCGGCGACTGGTTCAACCGGATTGACTGGACGTACCAGAACAACAACTTCGGCGTGGGCCTGCCGCCGGCGCAGAACTCCAGCAGTTGGGACGTGATGCGGCCATTCCTGGCGAACGCGGCGCTGAAGCCGGCCCCGGCCGACATCGCCCTGGCCCGCGATCTATTCCAGGAACTGCTGCGCATCCGCTACAGCTCGCCGCTGTTCCGGCTGCCCACCGCGCAGGAGGTCCAATCCCGCGTGGCGTTCCACAACGTCGGCCCGAACCAACTGCCCGGTTTGATCGTGATGACGATCTCCGACCGTGGCGCGGCCGACCTGGACCCGAACACCGAGACGATTCTCGTGCTGATCAACGCCAACGACGAGGCGCAGACCTTCGATTCGGCATTGGACGGCCGGCAGCTCACCCTGCAC
>JAPKMS010000136.1 GCA_026645775.1 Anaerolineae bacterium | reverse complement strand
GGCAAAATCAGTTTCCATGGCTCAGTACGCTCCGATCGTGTGCAGTCGGTCATCATCGATGCCGAAGTGATGGGCGATTTCATGCAGCACCACGCGGCGCACCAGGGCGCGCAATTCATCGATCGTGCGGCATTGCGCTTCGATGGGCCGGCGGTAGATGCTGATTTTGTCGGGGGCAACGAGCCCGTATTGGGTGGTGCGCTCCGTCAGCGGCACACCATGATAGAAGCCCAGCAGCCCATAGGGCGATTGCACCCCCGCCACCCGCAGGGTATGGCGATCGGGCCACTCCTCAACGACGATTTCGACGTTGTCGAGCGTCTCCAAAAAGGCTTCGGGGATCGATTCGATCGCTTGTGCAACCAGGGTCTCGAAGGTTTCGCTGTCCATGCGGGCTATTATACCAGCAGCGGCCCTGGAGGGCCACTGGACATGGACGATCGGCATCTTCCCTGTGGATTTGACAAGGGTCTCTCGTGGCGTTATTCTACAAACGATGCTGCGCTCGGGACGTCGCTTGTGCGACGCTCATCACGGGGCCAAGCCGCACTTCAGATATTGAGCTCACCCTGACCATCGGCGTTCATGGGCCGAAAGCCTTGTACGTTTGGGTCTTGGAAACCGGGACAACAGCATGATTTCCTCCCGAAGTTAAGGTGTTAATGAATCTGGTAGACTATCGCGACCGGGCCAGCGTGCTCGTTTGGGTTGTGTTAATGGCCTTGGCGGCTCAGCGTTTTCTCCAGTTGCCCGTGCGGACGTTTGAGGGCACCCTGTTCGGTTCACCGATCACGCTGACGCTTACGGCCAATACGGTCTTGATTGCCCTGCTGGCGGCCCTGGTGGCCAGCGGCACTGAGGCGGTTGTGCGCGCCCATCCCCGCAGCCAGCGCGTGTCTCTGCGCAAGGCGGCTGCGCAGCCTTCCAGCCGGCCCCGCAGCAGCGTTGGCGTCGCTGTGAACGGCGAATCCTCCACCGGGATTCAGCGGCGCGATCATTGGGTGTTCTGGGGGCTGCCCATTGCGCTGGTGATCGTGGCAGTGCTGCTGCTGTCGCTGGCCTCCTCATTGGGGTATTGGGTGCTCGGGCTCATCCTGACCGGGATCGCCCTGGGCGCAAGCATGGCTGGCATCTATTACACCATCGATCCGTTTCAGGTCGGGTATCGCCGCGCGCGACTGGGGATGAACGCGCTGACCTACGCGATTGCGCTGCTCCTCTTCCTGGTGGTCTATCGCACGCGCGTGCGGAGCATCGTCTCGGGAACAGAGGTGCTGCTGCTCAGCAGCTTGCTGGCCCTCGAGTTATTGCGTGGCAGCGAGCGCCCAACGCTCCTGGTTGCGTTGTATGCCGGCGTGACAGGGCTGGTGCTGGGACAGGCGACGTGGACGCTGAACTACTGGCGGCTGGACAGCCTCACCGGCGGGTTGGTGCTGCTGGTGCTCTTTTATGACATCGTTGGCCTGTCACAAAACGCGCTGCAGGGACGCATCAATCGGCGCATCTTGTTGGAGTATGGTTTGATTTCCCTGGCGGCCATGGCGCTGATCTGGGAATTTGCCCCCTGATCCTCTTCCTCGGAGTTTGGCATGCGGATTTCCCAACTCTTCGGTCAGACCCTGCGCGAGGCGCCGGGCGAGGCGCGCACGCCCGGCTACGGGTTCCTGCTGCGGGCCGGGTTCGTGCGGGCGATTGCGCCGGGCTGCGTGGCATTCTTGCCGCTGGGTGTGCAGGTGCGCCGCCGCATCGAAGAGCGCTTTTGCGGGGCGTTGGCGGCCCTGGGCGGCCAACCTGTCGCGCTGCCCATCGCCCGGCCGGCCGAGATCGAGGAACCGACCCATGCGGCCGCGCTCGTCGCCGCGGCGATCGGCGTCGTGCAGTCCTACCGGCAGCTTCCCAGCCTGTTGTACGAGGCCTGGCAGGCGAGCGATGACGGTGAGCGGGCCGTGGGTGGACTGCTGGGCGCGCGCGAGGGCCGCGTGGCGGACGCCTTCAGCCTGCACGCGGACGCGGCCGATCTGGCCCAGGGTTATGAGCGCCTCCGAGCCGCGGTGGCCGGCCTGCTGAGCCAGTGCGATGTCGCGGCCCTCGATCTGATCGCGGCGACCGATCCTGCCGGCGCGGCGACTGCGCACACCCTGCTCCTCCCCCATCCCGATGGGCGTACGGCCTGGGTGCGCTGCCCGGCCTGCGATTATGCGGCGGAGCAATCAGCGGCGCGGCTCAACCCGGCCATCGCCGTGGAAGCGCCGCGGTCTCTCCAGGACGTGGCGACGCCCGATTGCAAGACGATCGCCGAGCTGGCGGCATTCCTCGGCATCCCGCCGGCGCGCACGGCCAAGGCGGTATTTCTGGTCGCGAGACTCGCCAAAGGTTCGGAACGTTTTATCTTCGCGGTGGTGCGCGGGGATACCGCATTGCACGAGGCCAAGTTGCTGGCCGCGCTGGATGCCAGCGCACTCCGACCCGCGACAGAAGCGGAAATCCGTGAGGCCGGCGCCGAGCCCGGCTACGGCTCGCCTGTGGGCCTATCAGGCGCCACGGTCGTCGTGGATACGCTGGCGGCCGCGTCGCCAAACCTGGTGGCCGGCGCCAATCGGCCAGGGTATCACCTATTGAACGTCAATTATGGCCGTGACTACCGGGCGACCCAGGTGGCCGACATCGCCCTGGCGCAAGAGGGCAGCCCGTGTCCGGCCTGTGGCGCGGGGCTGGCGCTGAGCAACGGCATCGCGGTGGCGAGCCTGGCCCAGGTCGGGGATCGTTACGGCCGGGCATTGGGCGCGACCTACCTGGATCGCGACGGCCACGGCCAACCCGTGCTGCTCGGCTGCTATCGCGTCTGGATCGACCGGCTGCTGGCGGCTATCGCCGAAACGCACTGCGACGAGCACGGCCTGATCTGGCCGGCAGCGGTGGCGCCGTATGCCGTCTATCTGATGACGCTGGGGAAAGCCCTCCCCGAAGTAAGCGCCGCGGCGGAGCGCATCTATGCCGGGCTCGTCAGCGCCGGCTGCACAGTGCTTTACGATGACCGGGATGAGCGGGCAGGCGTGAAGTTTAACGATGCCGATCTGATCGGCGCGCCGCTGCGTGTGGCAGTGGGCGATCGAGGGCTAAAGAACGGCCTTGTCGAGGTGAAGCGCCGGGACGGGCAGGCCGTTCAGCCGCTGCCCCTGGATGAGCTCGTGGCGTATGTGAGGGCCACGCTCGCGCTAGCGTGACGCGGCTACGACCGGCCCGGTCGCAAGAGCAGCACCGCGCCGACGATGCACGCCGTGCCAAGCCATTGCAGCGGCTCCAGCCGCTCGGCAAAAAAGACGTAGCCGAAAAACGTCGCGACCACCGGCTCGAAGGTGGCTACGATGGCGGCCACGCTCACCGGCACCCATTGCACGCCGAACGCAAAGGCCAGGCTGGCCAGCAGCGTCGGAATGATGCCCATGCCGATGATCAAAGCGATGGCGCCGGGTGACATCCACCCGGCGGACAGCTGCGCCTTCGGCACGATGACCAGCAAGATCGCCCCGCCGATCAACAGCCCATAGACCTGCACGATCCAGGGCCGGCTGTGTTTGACCAGCACCTTGTTGAAGACGCTGTAGAGGCCGTAGGTGAGTCCGGCGGCCAGCCCCAGGAGCACCCCCAGCCAGTTCAAACGCAGCAGCGTCGGGTTGTAAATGCGTGCCACCAGCGCGGCGCCCAGCAGGGCCAGGCCCAGCGCGGCCACCCCGCGCCGGCCCAGATTCTCGCCCATCCAGCGCCACGAGATCGCCGCGACCCAGGCCGGCGAGGTGTACATCAGCACTGCGGCCACCGCGACCCCGGTCAGGTTGATGGCGTTGACGTAGGTGATGAAAAACACCGCGACCCCGAAGACCCCGTAGGCCAGGAAGCCCGGCCACTGGCTGCGCGGCACACGGAGGTCTGCGCGCATCACCAGCAGCCCCAGAAGCAAAATCACGCCGCCCACGCAGCCGCGCAGCGCCGCGGCCGCCAACGGTGTCAGCCCGAAGTCGTTGATCAGAAACTTGTAGAACACGCCAATGGAGGCCCACAGAGTGGCCGCCATCAGGACGAGCACGTAACCGCGAAGGCTTTTGTCGGACGATGGGATGCGCATAGCTGAAGATTATATCCACTTTTCGGATCGGGCCAAACAATGGTTTCATCGCAGCGCCATCCCGCAGAAGACGAGATCGCGACCGCGCCCCTCGGCTATCGTCGCGCCGCGGAACGCGGGATCGGGACGTGGCTGGCGCTGTAGGCTGAGGCCGATCACTCGGCTTCCCGCGGCTCCAGGACCAGCTTGATGCCATCCAGCACCTGGCGCACACGCCTGGCCGAGAGCGTGCCGATGTATTCGCCCAACTGCGACTTGTCCACCGTGAGGAGCTGCGACACGTTGGCGACGCTGGCCTTGGGGAGGTTGGCCTCGCCTTGCGCCAGGAGGACGTTGCCGGGCGCGCCGGCCCGCTTGAGGTTTGAAGTCAAGGCGCACACCAGGACGGCGCCGATCTGGCTGCGGTTGAACAGGTTGTTCTGCACCACGATGTGGGGGTGTCTGTACCCCGGCTCCGAGCCGGCCGGTTCGCGGAGGTAGATCCAATACACGTCGCCCTGATTGATCACCATTCATCCTCCAGGTGGCGTGCATAGCTCTCCCGCGACTCGCGCAGCAGGGATAATTCCGCGGGCGTGGGCTCACCGGCATAGGCTGCGTTGAGCCCGGCGAGCAGCTCGCGGTTCTGCTGCCGGCGAATGTAATCCTCCAGCGCCAACGTGAACAACCCGCTGCGCGAGACCTTCATGCGACGCGCCAGCTCCTCAGCCTGTTCAAAGAGCGATTTACGGATCGAGATCGCGGTCTTAATGTTTTCCATGGGGTTATACCATCCTTATAACTGATAGTATAACCAGGCGGTGGCCGCATGTCAAGCGCGGAATCTGCTGGGCAAATTGGCTCCAACCGCCAACCTCACTTGCGGTCTCCCCGAATTGGTGTATGATATCGCTGTCAGCACCACGGACGGCCACCCCACCTGAAACGACCATGACCGCCGATATCCAACACTTCATCGCGCGCTGGCAGGCTTCCGGCGCGGCGGAACGCGCCAACTACCAGCTCTTCCTCTCCGAGCTCTGCGACGTGCTCGACGCGCCGCGGCCCGACCCCACGACGCCCGACGAGGCCGGCAATGCCTACGTCTTCGAGAAGAACGTGCCCCTGCCGCACGGCGCCACCGGCCGCATTGACCTGTACCGCCGCGGCTGTTTCGTGCTGGAGGCGAAGCAGGGCGGCGAGCCGCATGCTGGGGCCGATCTCCCGACCGAGCCCCCGCTCTCCGCGGCCGGCGAGGCGCGCGCCCGCGGCCGCAAGCGGGGCACTGCGACGCGCGGCACCGCGGCGTGGGACACCGCGATGGAGCGGGCGCGACAGCAGGCGCAGTCGTACGCTCGCAACCTGCCGCCCGACGAGCTCCGGGACGGCGGCCGGCCCCCCTTCCTGATCGTCGCCGACGTGGGCGAGTCGTTGGCCCTCTACAGCGAGTTCACCCGCAGCGGCGGCAACTACGTCCCCTTCCCGAACCCCGCCGCGGCGCGCATCAGCTTGGCCGACCTGCACCAGCCCGAGACGCGCGAGCT
>JAPKMS010000135.1 GCA_026645775.1 Anaerolineae bacterium | reverse complement strand
GCCCGCCTGCGGCCACGTCAGTTGGCCGGCCGAGAGGTACCCGGCGTACGCGTAGATCGCCAGCGGGATGTAGATCAACGCGCTCGAAATGACGCCGGGATAGTACCGCTTCTGGAGAATGGCCCCGCGGATGTGCAGCAGGGCATTGGCGAAGATCAGGCTGAAGGCGGACAGGCTCAACACGAGGTTGGCCCGGCCGATCCATGCGCAGAGCAGACACAGCAGGACAAACAGGCCGTTCACCGCCAACTGGAACCGCAGCGTGAAGAGGTGGGCTGCGCGTGGCAGCAGTTGCCGCCACGCCTCCGCGAACCCGCCGGGATAGACGTATTCCTCGAAAATATGCACGACTGCCGCGCCCACGAGCGCAACAAACACCCAATCCCCCATATTTCCTCCTCCTGCCACGCCACGAGGCCGCAGACTGCGTCAGATATTGGCTCTATGCCGCGTCGGTCAGGGCCGGTTGCGCGGATGCTGGCGCGCGGCGCGCTCATTCCCGCGTTTGTAGTTGCCGGTGAGCCGGGCCATCGCCCCCTGTGCGGCCGCGAAGCCGGTCTCCGCTTCGGCCAGGAAGTCGGCGGCCGCCCGCCCGCGCAGGGTCGCCGCGAGGCGTCCCCCGTGGCGGATTTCGATTTCGCCGCTCTTCCTGACGCGGTAGGTGAATCCGAGATCCGGTCCCTCAGCGTCATCAGGTGGTCTGGCCGATGGTTCCATGCAAGATTACCTCGTGTGGCCCGCAAGCCGCGCTGGTCTCCATTCTATGCCGGCGCGCAAGCCGCCGCCATGACCCCTGTCATGCCGGTGGCCGCGCCTTTTTCACACCTCTCAGCGGAGGGCCACTCGCGTTCTTGAGATCGCGACCTCCCCTCAACCGTCGTGCTATCGCGTGGCGAGAATATGACGGCATTTGTCATGATTCGGGTGTATAATGCTGCTGAATCTCAACCGAGGAGGCTGCCCCGATGACCACGCTGGACCTGCGCAAACAATGGAAGCACCTGTACGCGCCCTCCGCGAAGAAGGTGGCGCTGGTGGACGTGCCGGAGCTCAAGTTCGTGATGATTGACGGCCGCATCGAGCCGGGGGAGGCGCCGGGCACGTCGCCGGGGTTCGAGGAAGCGATGGGTGCGCTCTACAGCGCCGTGTACACCCTGAAGTTCATGTCGAAGCTCCGCAAGGAGGACCCGATTGACTACCCGGTCATGGCGTTGGAAGGGTTGTGGTGGGTGGCGGGCGCCGAATTCGACCCCGCGATCGCCTGGGAGACCTTCACGGACAAATGGGTCTATACGATGATGATCATGCAGCCCGACCACATCACGCCGGCCATGTTCGCTGAAGCGGTGGCGCAAGCGGCCAAGAAGAAGCCGAACCCCGCGCTCGCCCGGCTGCGGCTGGAAGCGTTCCGCGAGGGCCTCTGCGTGCAGACCATGCACATCGGCCCCTACGCCACCGAGCCGGCGACCATCGAGCGGATGCACCGCTGGGCGGCCGAGAACGGTTACCGCCTGACCGGCAAGCACCACGAGATCTACCTGGGCGACCCGCGCCGCGCCGATCCGGCGAAGCTGAAGACGGTGCTGCGGCATGGGGTGGGGCGGTAGGTTGGTAGATTGGTAGACTGGTAGATTGGTAGATTGGTAGACAGGGAAACAGAGTAGATAAGGAAACAGAGTAGTTTCTCATGCCGCGCGCGACGCCAGCGCGTAGCCTCCCCGTGGGACGGCGCATGAAAATCTCACCGCGGAGGCGCAGAGGCCGCGGAGTAGTTTCCGTTTTCTCTGCGTTCTCTGCGTCTCTGTGGTGATTTACAGGGCAGGCG
>JAPKMS010000134.1 GCA_026645775.1 Anaerolineae bacterium | reverse complement strand
CACGCTCAGCCTGACGGAGGGCCGACCGCGGCATCTGGCGTTGTTCGGCCTGCGCCGCATCGGCAAGACGCTCTTGCTGCTGGAGCACCTGACGCGGTTGGTGGAACAGGCGCCATCCGGCGCCGTCCGGCCTGTGTATGTGGACATGGAAGAGCTGGTGACCTCGCCGGAGCTGTTCAGCCGCCGCTATGTGGGTCTGGTGACGTTCTGGGCTATCACCGGTGGGCAGGGCGATCGCGACAGCTTCTTGACACCGGCCGGCCTCCTGGGCGGTCCGGCCGCGGGCCTGCGTTGTGTCGCCCAAACGCTGGCGACCCTGGAGAGCGCGCGTGACGACCCAGCCTTGCAGGTCAGCGCCGCGCTCGATTTCCCCGAGAAGCTCGCCGCCGAACTGGACTGCTATCTCCTCCTGCTGCTTGATGAGTTTACGGAGCTGACCGTGCTTGGCAACTATCCGGCCGTGCGCCGGCCGGTGCAGCTGTTCCGGGCCGCGCTGCAGCGGCAGGGACGCCTGGGGTATGTGGTCGCGGCCTCGGCTATCAGCGCGATGCAGCACCTGGTCCAAGATGGCCAGTCACCGCTCTTTCTGCAGTTCGAGTCGGTGGAAGTGGCGCGCTTCCCGCTTGATGCGACCCTGGCCCTCGTCGAGCGCATCCTGGGCGCGACGCCAGGGGCCGGCGCTGGCCGCCGCCTGCACGAGTTGACCGGCGGCCACCCGTTCTATATTTACGCCGTGGCGTCCCGGATGGGCGATCTGGCTTCTGCGGCCAGCGCCTTGACCGCGGAAGATGCCGAGCGCGCCTTCCTGCTGGAGACACTGACGCGCGATGGCCGCATCTACAACTACTGCCGCTACCTGTATGACATCTCGCTGAGCCGGGCACGCGGCTACGGCATCTTGAAGGCCATCCTCCAGACCCTGGCCGAAGAAGAAGGGCTAACCCTCACCGAGGTGGCCCGCCGGATTCGCAAGGGCGCCCCGGGCACGCGCGGCTATCTGCGCGCCTTGCAGGAGGTGGACCTCCTGATCGAGGACGGCGGGGAGTACTACTACCGCGATCCCGTGTTGCGCTACTGGGTGGCAGCAATGACGCGCGGGATCGAGGTGGATCCGCTCGCCAGCCGCGCGGCCCTGGCGCCACTTCTGGCCGACCTTGAAGCCCAACATGCCCGGCTGTCGTCCGAACTGGGCCGCGCGCGGGAGAGCCAGTTATGCGAGGCGCTGCGCACCTTTGCCGGTCAGGAGGTGGACGGCGCCTGGTTTGGGCGCAGCGGCCGCCTGACGCTGCCCATCGTCAGAGACGTCGCGCCCTACCGCTCAGCCGACGGCCAGGTGGAGGTAGATGCCCTGGCTGAGACAGCCAGCGGTGACCGCTGGGCCGTCGAGCTCAAATGGCAGAGCAAGGTTGTCGGCGAGAAAGAGCTGATCGCACTGGCTGCCAAAGCCCGGAGCCTGAACGCCCGACCCTGGTGCGTCAGCCGGAGCGGTTTCACGCCGGCCGCGCGAGCCTATGCCGAAACCAACGACATCCTGATTTCCACACGCGCCGACTTGGAGAAGATCGAGCGGAGTGTCACATCCGCCTCTTTGCGCGTGCATGAGTCGGCTGGCGAGAAGGCAGCCTGGCAAACTGGCTGCATGTGCTAGAAGATCAGCCCGCCCCAGACAAAATCGGTGAATCTCGGCGTCGGGAAGCGGCCCACCAGGTGTGCCTGCGGCAGCGCGTGGCTCGTCGCGAGCCGACGCAGCTTCTGCAGATCGGTCGGTAAGGGATGTGTCTTGACTTCCAGGGCTGTGGTCGCAGGCAGAGCCGGACTGCTGAGGACGAAGTCAATCTCGTACTCGCTGCCGCGCACTAGGTAGGCGAGCTCGCCGTACGCGCGAAGCTGGTTGAAGAACGCGTTCTCAAAGAGCGCGCCTTCGCTCAGCCGGGCCAGCACGCCGGCGATGCCGTTATCGTGGAAGTGAAGCTTGCGTCCCAGAGCCGCAACGCGATCGGCGCTGTCGCTGTAGGCCGGCACCTGTCGGATGACGTAGGTCATCTCCAGGAACTCCAGGTACTGCACCAGGGTCGGCCGTGAGATGCCCACGATGCTCGCCAGCTTGGTGTGGTCGAGCTTGTTGCCGATACGGCTGGCCAGCACCCGCAGCAAT
>JAPKMS010000014.1 GCA_026645775.1 Anaerolineae bacterium | reverse complement strand
TGGTCATAATGGCGTAATTGCTGGGGTTGGCGCGCTTGTCTTCCAGCAGGTAGGCTGCGAGTTTCTGCGGGTCGAACGGCACTTCGGAGATGAGGGCCCGATCGACGTGCGATAGATAGGCGGCAAAGAGCGAGGTTTCGCCGGAGTTGCGCCCGAACAGTTCGACGATGGCGATGCGCTCATGAGAACCCGTAGGCGTGCGCAGCGCGGTGATGAAGTCGACGCTGCGGGTCACGGCAGTGCTGAACCCGATGCAATAATCGGTGCCATACACGTCGTTGTCCATCGTCTTGGGGATGGCGACGACGGGGAAGTTCTCCTGGTGCAGTCGTGCCGCATAGCTTAAGGTGTCGTCACCGCCGATGGCAATCAGACCGTCGATCTTCAGGTGCTGCATCACGCGGAGGACGTGCGGCGTCAGATCCACCGTGCCGGTGTCGAGATTGGGATTGCTGTAGCTGTCGCGCAAGAACGCGGGCACTTCATTCGGCTTCACGTGCGAAGGCCGTGTGCGTGAGGTGTGCAGGAAGGTGCCGCCCGAACGATCGATCTTGCGAACGACAGCCTTGTTGAGCCGCATGACCCAGCGCCAGTCCTCGGAGGGATCATCCGGGTTGATGTTTATTGGGCCCGCCCAACCCCGCCGAAAGCCGATAACTTCCATGCCATCATCGACCGCGCGGTCGACCACGGCCTTAATGCATGGGTTGAGGCCTGGGACGTCGCCGCCGCCGGTGAGAATACCAAGTGTCTTGATCGGTGCCATAAAGAATTCTCCTGCGAGATGATTGTCACCCACGAATGAATGCTATCAAGGTCCTCTCAGATCAAAGATCGTCGTGGGATCAATACCGAAGGTACAGTTTAGCGTGCTGGGCGACTTTTGGCAAGTTTATCGAATTTCATCAACTCGGCCCGGGCAGCGTGACCCGGCGAGCGTGGATCTAACGCAAAGAACCATCACCGCACAGGGTGGCGGCAATGGTTCCTTGTTCGTCCCGATCGGGAAGATACGGCTGCGTGGACTCTGCGGGACGGGTGCTCAGTTTTCGGGTGTCTGGCCGGCGAGCGCACGCGTGTTTTCTTCAATGTCGATCAACAGCGAGAGAATGCTGCCGAATGCAAAAAGCTGGATGAACCAGATGACGCCGACCAGAATCACGGCGGCAGGGCCGAGCACGGTCACCGCGCCGGGCAGGTTCAAATCCTGGGTCAGCGAGGCGCCCAGCCCGACCAGGGCCAGGATACCGCCGGCGATGCCGGCTAACAAGACCAGCCAGGCAAGCAATTTCAAGATAAATGCCACGGCGCGCAGGAATCCATACTTACGAGAAACCTTCATGAATCCTCATCCTTTCTGAGCGGAATGGCCGGCGCGCTTGCCGGGGGGCCGCGGCCCCCCGGCAAGCAGCCGAGGTCGTGTTATTGCATCTTGGCCGGGATGACTTCTGCGCCGGGTGCAGCCGGGAAATGCACCAGGATCGAGATGTCAGCCTTGCCCAACATCGGGACCAACATCTTCACCAGGTCCAACACTTCCTTGGGCGCGGCGGAGTTCATCTGTGCGTACACCCCAACTGCGTTTTCCAGCGTTGTGCCGTCCCATGCCAGGGTGGGCAGCGGAGTGCCGTTGACAAACAGGTGCAACCCATCGGCCTGGGTGTGAATCTGGACATTTTGGATGTTGTTGGCCTGCACCTGCTGCAAATAGCTGGGCGCCAGGGCCAACGGCGCATCGCCGATCAGTGCGTTCAGGTCACGGGCCGAGATGCCCAGGATCGAGGGGACGCCCTGTTCGTCGTACTTGATCTCAGCTTTGACCACGGCCGAGGCCGGATCAGTCGACGGGGCCAGCGCCGCCAACTTGACACTGAGATCGCCAAAGGGGATCTCTTTGGCATCGGTCCGCAATGGGAATTTCGCCACTAACGAGAGGCCCAGGCGCGAGACAAGTGGCGTGAACTTCTCGACCAGGGTTTGGATTTTCGCCACGTCGGCTGTCGGGCCCAAGAGCGGGGCCAAGTCGCCCACGCGCTCGAGCGAGCCATCCTTGAACGACAGGCTGGGCATCAGCGCACCGTTCACCAGCACGGCGATGCCGTCTCCGGTCGAGCGCAGCTCGACGTGCTGGATGTTGGAGGCGGTCATCCAGGTGGGGATTTCGGGGTTGACGCGATACTGTTCGAGGTTGAGTTCCATCCCCAGGGTTTTGGCGATATCCTCAACTGCGACACCCTCGATCCCCGGTTTGCCTTGTTCGTCGAAACTGATGACGATGCGCGGCAACGCAACCACAAACGTCTCACCGGACTCAGTTTCGGGGGCGGCCGCGGGCATGATCGCGGGGCCGCATGCGGTGAGCAACAGGCCAACGACAAGCAACAACGCTACTGCAGGTCTACGCATTTTGCACCTCCATGTGCGAATGTAATGATAGCAGGCCGCACACAAGCGGTCTGCCTACTCGTGCATCGTGGCCGAAATTGGCTGCGCATCCGAGGCCAGCGGAAAGTGCAGCAGGATCCCAATGTCGGCCCGATCCAGGGTCGGCAAGAACGCATCCACCAACGGCTTGAAGGCGCCTTGCGGTTGGAGCTGGCCGTATACCTCGACCAGGTTGGTCAGCAATTGGCTGTCCCAATACAGGGTGGGCAGCAGCTCGTTGTTGGCGTACAATCGCAGGCCATCCGACTTGCTGCGCAGCTCCAGATGCTGGATGTTGCCGGCTTGCAGCTTGGCCAGCGTCTCGGGCGCCAGGCCGCCCATGTTGGTGACGCCGAGATCGGCCAGATCACGAGTGGTCAGGCCCAGGATGCCCGGTGTCCCGTCGGCGTCGAACTTAACTTCGAATTTGGTGATCAACGACGGCGAGTCGGTGATGGGCGAGAGCTTCAACGCCTTGGCGGCGCCGGCAGGACTGATGGGAATCTCAGCGGCCCCACCGCGCGGGACGCGGATCACCACATCGAGCCCCAGGCGTGTCACCCACGGCAGCAGCTTGCGGATGGCGTCGGTGCTCTGGACGCCAAGGCTGCTGGCCAAGTTCAACGCGCCCTTCATGCTGTCCTCGGTCCAACCCAACTGCGGCATCGGCTTGCCGTTCACCTGGATCACCAACCGGTCGCCCACCGCGGTCAGCTCAACATGTTGAATGCCGGCCTGGGTCAGCATACCGACCGTGTCCGGGGGCACGGCAAAGCTGGACACATCGACGCCTAATGCCTTCAGGAGCAGCGGGTTAACGCCCATGACGCTGGGCACACCGTTCTCGTCCAGGTCAACGATCAGGCGGGGAAGCGCAATCTGGAAGATCTCGCCTGATGCCGTCCTTGCGGCGCCTGACGGTTCAGTGGGGCTCCCGCTGCATCCAGTGATCAGGATGACCACGAGGACGAGCGACAGCCAGAGGGTTCGTTTCATGCGGCACCTCCGTAACGATGAATTCGGCCCGTTACTGAACACGGGCAGGCTGATTGTGCGCCGGAAGAACAATTCGCCGCGCACTATATCACGTTTGGTGGCTTTATTCAAGGGCGGGTTTTTGCCAACTCCCGCCAAACCTTCTCGCTGGTGATCGGCATACTGTCGATCCGGATACCGACGGCGTTGTACACCGCGTTCGCGATGGCCGGCGCAGTGGGCACCATCGGGTGCTCGCCGACGCCGCGGGCGCCGAACGGGCCGTCGTCCTGCGGCACCTCGACGATGATGCTCTCCAGCTCCAGCGGCGCGTCCACCGCGGTCGCGATCCGGTAATCGGTGAAGTTCGGGTTCCGGGGCACGCCGTTCTGCAGGATGATCCCTTCCAGCAGCGCCGTGCTCATGCCCTGCACCGCGCCCCCTTCCATCTGGGTGCGCACCATGTCGGGGTTGATCGCCCGGCCCACGTCGTACGCCGAGACGATCTTCAGCACCTGCACCTCGCCTGTCTCCTCGTCCACCTCCACCTCGACCGCCTGGCAGCCGGTGGTGAAGTGAACGACTGCGCGCGGCCCCTGGCCGGTCTCGGGGTCCAGCGGGGTGACGTACTCCGGCATGAAGTTGCCGCGGCCCAGCACCGGCCCGCCGATCCAGGTGCCGTCCGGCCGCTGCATCCCGTAAACGGCAATGTCGCGCAGCGACCGCGATTCCTCGCTGCGGTAGCTGACGACCTGGCCGTCGATGATGTCGAGGTCGTTGATGTCCTCGTTCCACGCCTCGGCCACGGTCTGCAGGATCTGAAGTTTAGCGTTCTCGGCGGCCTGCAGCACCGCGTTGCCCATGCTCCAGGTGAGCCGGCTGGCGACGGTCTGCCACTCGTACGGGCTGTAGTCGGTGTCCACCGTGTTGACGCGGACGTCCTCGATCTTGACGCCCAGCCCTTCGGCCGCGAGCTGCGCCATGGCCGTCAAGGCGCCCTGGCCGATGTCCACCCCGCCGATGCTGACCGTGGCGGTGCCATCTTCGTTCATGCGGACGATCGCGCTGGAGCCGGGGTTGGGCGGCATAGCGGGCGCCTTCCACATCGCGGCCAGCCCCTTGCCGCGGCGCTTATGGCTCCCCTCTCCTTCGAGGAGAGGGGCAGGGGGTGAGGTCCACCCGATCGCTTCGGCCGCTTTCTGGATGCACTGGCTCAGCCCCGTGGGGTGCATGATCATGCCGGTCAGCGTCTCGTCGCCGTCCTTCAGGCAGTTGATCAGCCGCACCTGCACGGGATCGAGGCCGAGCTTCTCGGCCATCTGATCGATGTGCTGCTCGATGCCCCAGTGGATCTCCGGCATGCCGAAGCCGCGCATCGCGCCGCCGACCGGGTGGTTGGTGTAGACGCACAGGCTGTCAATGTGGATGTTGGGTACGTAGTACGGCCCGGTGCCGCTGTAGCCGGCCGCACGGGTGATGTTCGTGCCGTACTCGGTGCTGGCGCCGCCGTCCCAGTAGAAACGGTTGTGTACCGCAGTGATGCGCCCCTCCTGGGTCATGCCCATCTTGATGATCGCGACCAGCCCCTGGCGCACAAAGGTGGTGTAGAATTCCTCTTCGCGCGTCATCCGCAGCTTCACCGGCCGGCCCTTGGCGTTCATCGCGAGCGCGACGGCCGCGCCCTCCATGCTGACGCCGGCCTTGCACCCGAACCCGCCACCGACGTAGGGCGTGATCACGCGCAGCTTGCTGTGGCTGATGTGCAGCGCCTTGGCGATCAAGTTGCGCTGCGCAAAGGGCGATTGGCTGGACGACCAGAGCGTGATCTTGCCGTTGACATCCTGCTGCGCGACGCAGACGTGCGTCTCGAGCGGCACGTGCTGGATGTGCGGGACACGGTACTTGTGCTCGTAGACCAGGTCGGCCTCGGCCCACCCCTTGTCCATGTCGCCTTTCCGCACCTTCATCCAGTTGGAGACGTTCGTGCCGGGCTGCGGGAAGATGAACGGCACGGCCTCATAGTTTCCCAGCTCGGGGTGGATCAGCGGCGCTTCGGGGCTGGCGCCAAACTCCGGGTCGAAGACGCCCGGCAGCGGCTCGAACTCGACCTCGATCAGGTCAACCGCCTGCTGCGCGATCTCTGGCGTGTCGGCCGCCACCGCCGCGATCGTGTCGCCGACGTAGCGCACGCGATCCAGGGCGAAGATGCGGCGATCTTTCAGGTAGAGGCCGGTGTAGCCCGGAAAGTCCTCGCCCGTGACGACCACGCGCACGCCCGGCAGCGCCCTGGCCTTGCTGACGTCGATTCGCACGATGATGCCGTGCGGGATCGGGCTGTGCTTCAACATGCCGTGCAGCAGGTTCGGCCCGAACTGCATGTCGTCCACGTAGGTCGCCGCGCCCGTCACCTTCGCCCGCCCCTCGATGCGCTGCGGGCTGGTGCCGATGAGGCTGTGTTTGCGATTGGAAGCTGGAAGCTGGAAGCTGGAAGCTGACTCCTGACTCCTGGCTCCTGACTCCTGATCCCTCGTCATCGCGCCACCTCCCTTCCGGCTCGCGCGGCCATTTCGATCGCATCAATGATGCGGACGTAGCCGGTGCAGCGGCAGAGGTTGCCCACCAGCGCCTCTCGGATTTCGGTCTCGCTGGGGTCGGGGGTGCGGTCCAGCAGGGCACGGGCGTTGACGAGGATCCCCGGCGTGCAGAAGCCGCACTGCGTTGCACCGGTCGTGATGAACGCCTCCTGCAGGGGATCGAGTTGCTCGTCGTGCGCCAGGCCCTCAATGGTGACGATCTCGGCTCCGTCGGCCTCGGGGGCCAGCACCATGCACGAGTTGACCGGCTCGGCATGATCGGCGCCGGGCCACTTGACCAGCACCGCGCACGCGCCGCACTCGCCGGCCTCGCAGCCGTTCTTGGTCCCGGTGAGGACGAGCTGCTCGCGCAGCACCTGGAGCAGGGTGTGGTGGGCCGGCACGCTGAGCAAATACGCCTCGCCGTTGACGATGAGATGGATGTCGTGGTTCATGCGGCGCCTCCTATCATCTGCTCTGGCCGGCCTTCGCGAAGCACCCCTGTGGGGCTGACCGAGCCAGCGGGGACGCCGCCAAAGGGCACGGCCTGGAGACCGGCCCGAGCGATGCCAGCCAGGACAGCCTCGATCCCGCGGCGAGCCAGCACGGCCACCATGGCCCGCCGGTACGCGGCGCTGGCGCGAATGTCGTCAATCGGCCGGGCAGCCGCGGCGGTCAGCTCGGCAGCGCGCTGCACGCCCTGCGGCGACGCATCGGCCGCGAGTGCGGCTTCCGCCTCCGGCGCACGCAACGGCGTCGGTCCCACCGCGCCGAGCGCAATTCGCCAGTCACGCCGCGGCGTCTCCGTGTCGTGCTCCCACGCATACACCGCCACGCTGACCGCCGAAATATCCCCGAGTTTGGTGCGGCCAAGCTTGTTAAACGCGCCACAGGCGCCGGTCGGCGCGGGCGGCAGGTGTATGGCAGTGAGGAACTCGCCGAGCTGGAGGGCGCTGCGGCCCGGCCCGACAAAAAAGTCGGCGATGGGGATGCGGCGGGCGCCGGCGGGGCCGTAGGTCTCGGCAACTGCATCCAGGCAGAAGAGCGCCGGCGCAGTGTCGGCCGCGGGGCTGGCGTTACAGCAGTTGCCGCCGATCGTCGCCCGGTTGCGAAGCTGGTACGACGCCACCGAGTTGCACGCCTGCGCCAGCAGATCGTAGCCGGCCAGCACCAGTGGATGCGCGGCCACCTGGTTCATGGTGCACGCCGCGCCGATGACGAGCCACCCATCCGGGCTCTGCCGGATTTCGCGCATGCCGGGCAGGACCTTGAGATCCACCACGGACTGCGGGCGGATGAATCCGCCGCGGGCGCGGATCAGAAAATCGGTGCCACCCATAAAAGGCCGCACCGAGCCCCCGCCGGCTGCCAGCAGGGCGCTGGCCTCGGCGTGATCTTTGGGAATGAGGTAGTCGAAGGGTTGCAACGTTGAAACCTCCGTGACGGGAAGCTGGGAACTGGTGGATTGGTAAACTGGTAAACCGGCAAATTGGTAGATCGGCAAATTGGTAAATTGGTAGATCGGGTTACGGTTCTGCGGGAACCCATCTACCCATCTACCAACCTACCAACCTACCCATCTGCCAACGCCTAAAACTCGATATTGCTCCGTTCCTTCACGCCGAACACCGACGGCGGCAGCAGAATGAACACAAGGTTCAGCAGGATGCCGACGATGGCGGCGAACACGATCGCCGGGATGCCGTTCGGGAAGAGCACCGGGATCTTGAACGGGAAGAGGCCGTCTTTCAGTCCCATCGCCCCGCCGATGCCTAGCACCAGGATCGTCGCGCCGATGGCCAAGTTCTTCGGATCGAACAAGTTCACGCGCTCGCTCTGAATGAGCGCGACGCCCTGCTTGCCGATGACGCCAAAGAGGTAGATTGACAGACCGCCGATAACTGCTAACGGGATGGTGTTGATCAGCGCGGCGAGCTTGCCGACAAAGCCCAGCAGGATCGCGAAAGCGCCGGCCGTCATCAGCACCGGCACCGAGTAGTTGCGGGTGATCGCCATGAGCGAGTTGTTCTCGCCGTAGTTCGTGCCGGGGCAGCCGCCCAACAGGCCGACCAGGACATCGTCGGCGCCGTCAGCGACCAGGTTCAGGCCGATCAGGTTCTTAATGGACTTGGGCTTGCGGCCGAGATCCTTGGCGAGTTGGTCGATGTAGAGGCTCATCTGGTACAGGTGGGCCGTGGATTCCGGGATCGTGGCAATGGCGATCAGCGCCACACTGACGACGACCGACCAGGCCCGCCGGTCAGTGAATGCCGGTAGGGTAATGGGCGGAACTCGGAACCAGGCGGCCTCGTTGATCAGATGCCAATTTGCCTGCGGCAGCTTGAAGAAGAGGGCGACCAGGTAGCCGACGACGGCGCCCAGCAGGATGGGGATCATGCCGAGCAGTCCTCGGCCCTGCAGATAGACTGAGAAAAGGATGGTGACGACCAGCGTCACGAAGGCAACGGGCCAGTTCGATGATGCTTCGCTCAGGGCGGTGCCCGCCAGAGCGATACCGATGACGATGGCGACGCTGCCCGTGATGATGGGCGGCAGCACCCTGTCCAGCGCGGCCTTGCCGACTCGTTGGATCAGCAAGCCGATGAGGATCTCGATGACCGCAGTGCCGAGGATGCCGACCTGCGCGATGCGCACGCCATCGGCGCAGTAGGTCGTCGCCGGGTCATTGAAGCAGGCGGGCGCGTAGAGCGACATGACGGTAATGATGACGGAGATATAGCTGAAGCTGGAGCCGTAGTACATCGGGATGCGGCGCTTTGAGACAAGCAGGGCGATGATGGTGCCCAGGCCGCTGGCCAGCAGGGTGACGCCGACGTCGAATTTGGTGAGGATGGCGACCAGGACTGTCGCCGGGAACATGGTCAGCACCTGCTGGAAGCCGAGGCTCAGCATGGCGCCGACGGGCGGGACGTCCTCCGGCATATAGCCGAGGACTGCCTTCTTGGTTTCGACTGCCATCGTAGTTTACTCCTTAGTGGGTTTGTGAACGTGAAAGAATGACAATGGACGATGGTAGAAAACCGGGGAGTGCCAGGTTCCCTGTGATGATGTGGGCGGCAAGTACCTCCTAGACAAGTAGACGCCGGCAGCGGAGCAGCCTGAATCGGTCAACTGGGAAGCTATTATAACACAACCTGCTCTGCCCGACCCTACGCCTGTGCGCCGATTGGTCAACGACGAGCATGTTCCGCGCCCAGATCACGACCGAACAGCGCGAAGTAGAGCGTGCCCAGCGCGCCAAACGCCGCGGCGACCAGGAAATTGGTCCGCGGTGAGATTTCCCACAGCCATGCGCCGCCGAACGCGGCCAGCGATACGATCACATCCCGGATCAGGTAATATAGCCCGAACATGCCCGCTTTTTTGTCCTCCGGCGCCAGATCCATGATGAGCGCCTTGCGGGTTGGCTCGCCGAACTCCTTCAGGCCGCGCACGATGAACGCGACCGCGAGCATGGCGAAGTTGTGCGAGATGAGCAGAACCAGCGGGAAGAGCGTGAAGTTGAAAAAGGTGATCACAACGAACGGCTTCTTGCCGCCGCGATCCGCCAGGTAGGCTACCGGGATGTAGATCAACATGGCGACGATCATCTCGATAGTTGTCAGCAAGCCGAACTGCACCGCCGAGACACCCACGATCTTCATGCAGTAGATCACGGCGAACGCGTACGGGATCTGCTCACAGAACCGCACCAGGATATCGGACACCAACAGATTGCGCAGCGCCGGCGTCATATAGCGCACCAGTCGCAGTGGATTGCTTTCCGCCTGCGTCTTCCGCTGCCCCTCTTCGATCATCAACTGTTGGACGATCAGCGCCACTACGGCCAGCGCCAACGCCACGCCGAACGCAAGGCGCACCCCGTCCCGCTCGCCGAAACGGCCGATCAGCAGCCCGCCGATCACCGGGCCCAGCGCCATGGGGATGCGCCGGATCAGCGAATGCAGCGAGACACCCATCGTCCGCTTGTCCTTGGGCAGGACATTCGCCACCAGGCTCATGGTCGCAGGCAGCGACAAGGCATCCCACGAGATAAAGAAGAACGCCCCCAGGATCACGGCCTGCCAGGTGGGGAAGATGATGACGATGACGTAGCCGACGATCGAGACCAGGTTGAAGGCTGCCAACGCCCGCTTATAGCCCAGCCGGTCACTCAAATAGCCGCCCGGGTAGGAATACAGCGCGCTTAGCAGGTTATCCAGCCCATTCAGCAGGCCGATGACATATGCGCTGCCGCCGAGCGCCAGGATGTAGATCGGCAGGAAGCGTTCGCCCAGTTTCTCGCCCATGCCGACCAGGATCACCATGGCGAGCAGTGCAGCCATGCTGCGGCGCAGGCCGAGGAAGTCGATAATGCGACGTTGTAGGGTCATGGGGAAATAGCCGCCTCTATTACTTCATCTGCAATCGGCACCACGCATACAGCGCATCATAGACCTCGAACTGGCGCGCCAGGTTCTCGTGGTCGTCGGGGAAACGCAGACTGTAGCCGACCGCGATCGCCTCCAGCCCGGCGGCGATGGGGTCATCGGCCAACGCATCGGTGTCCGCACAGTGGACGATCCGCGCCAGCCGCAGCAGGGCCCTGTCCTTCAGGCCGTATTTTTCGATGATCGTCTCGAACGAGCACTTGCCGTCGTGGTGGCCCAGCTCAACGCCGGGCGCGTCAAAGGGTATGGCGCCCTGGCTCTGGATGATCTCGGAAATCCGGCTGGTGGGAGCGAATATGAACTCAGCGTCCGAATCCACGAAGCGCGTGATCAGCCATGGGCAGGCAACGCGATCAACATGGACGTGGGAGCGGGTGACCCATTTCATAGCGCGACTCCTTGAACTGTGGTTTGCGTGCTGCGGAGTGCGTATTGCGTCTGGCGTGCCACCACTGGAGATGTCACAGGAGATGTCACATCGCGCATCACGCACCACGTTTGCCCGGCTCAAACCGGCTCTTGGCCGGCGTCATGATGTTGCGATACGCGGCCAGGTTGCGGTCTGCCAGATGATCAAAGACCATCGGCGTCTTCGTGCCGTAGGTCATGAATTTGATGGGGTCGGGGTTAAGCTCGGCGAAAACAACCTCTTCGGTGCCGCGGCCTTGGGCCAGTTTGTGAGCGATTGGATCCACGATCATGCTGTGGCCAAAGTAGTAGTTGCCGCCCGCGTCCGGCCCGACACCGTTGCATCCCACCATGTAGACGTGGTTGTCATAAGCACGAGCTCGATTGGTGAGTTCCCAGATCTCAAACGAGCGCGTCAGCATGGTGGGCCGGCAGATCACCTCAGCGCCCATGATCGCCATCGCGCGGAAGAGCTCCGGGAAATCGCCGTCGTAGCAGATCGCCAGGCCGATGGATGCCAGTGGCGTGTGGATGACGACCGGGTCGTTGCCGGGTGTCGACCAGCCGCAGGCGGACGTCTGGCACGGTTCAGCAGTTGAGATCAGCCGCTCGGTTGGGAACAGATGGGTTTTGTGATAGATGCCCAGGACATCGCCGGTCGGTCCGATCAGCGCCGCGGCGTTATAGACGATCCCGCGTTCGGCCCCGCGCGCATAGCTGGGGAAAACGACATAGACGCCGAGCGCCTGTGCCGCGCGCTGCAGCGGCTCGCTCAGCCGGCCCGGGATCGTGTCGACGAGGTCCCAGAGCGCGTGCGGCCCGACATCCGGCACAAAACCGGTGGTGACGGTCTCCGGCAGACAGATGAGCTGTGCGCCGGACTCCTCGACCGCCCGGCGGGTCCAGACGACGGCCTTCTCCGCATTCGCGGCGGCATCCATCGGCGTGATGGCGAATTGGGCACAGGCGGCGGTGAAGCGTTGCATCGCGGCTCCTGGACGAAGGTTGCATGCTGCAGGTTCAAAAGTTACAGGTTGAAGGGAATGGGCTGTCAGCACTGAACCTTCAACCTGTAACCTTCAACGCATCGTTCACCCGCGCGACAACGCGCCGATCCGTTCCACGTGCGCCGGGTTGAACGCGTCACCGAATTTCGTCACGTCCATCGTTTCCTTGGTCTTCATCAGCTCGTCGTACTCAGCATCCTCCACGAAGGCGACGCAGCGGCCGATGCTGCTTTCGCCATCCACGAAGCGCCAGGGGAAGAACCCGATGGTGGTGCGGAGGTTCAGCAGCAGGTCGATCTCGCCGCCGATGCACTCGGCGTGGATGATGTGATCGGGGAACATCTCGATGTGCATGAGCTGGTATTTGGAGTCATCGAAGCGTTCGGCCAGGCTCTCGCCATATTTCTTCTGGAAATGCGCATCAGCTTCTTTCGCCTGGCGCGGCATCCACTGGCGGATGATGGTGTTCATCGGGTGGTCGGCGCTGCCGCAGTCCACGCCGATCCACTTCAGTTTCTTCTGCTTGGCCCAGATGGCGAATTCGCGATCGGGCCCCGGATGCTGCACCATGTAGCGGATCTCGTCGGCCGTGGGCATGTCCCAGCCGAAGTGGTGGTAGCCGGTGTGGATGAGCAGGATGTCACCCTCGCGCACCTCCACGCGTTCCTCGATCATCTGCGAAGTGTAGATGTCGTAGTCACCGCAGACGTCGGATAGATCGACGATGGCGCCCGGCCCCACCAGAAAGTCCAGCTCCAGGTCGGCGATGTCTTTGCCGGCAGTGAAGAAGTGGATCTCGCCGTCGATGTGGGTGCCCAGGTGATTCGAATGCGTCAGCAGTTGACCGTTCGCTCCGTTGGGCGCCAACCGCTTGAAGTACTTCACCTGAAGTGGCTCATAAGTCGGCCACGCCGGTGTGCCGATGCCCAGGGGAATCGTGAGATCGATGAGCTTCATGGTCGTGGTTACCTCCGTGAAACAGGGTGGGTGAAGCGGCAAAAAAGGGAGGCGTGAAGTCGTGATGTATGCAAGTCGCTCATCGCTCGCGTTTCACGTCTCACGCCTCACCTCGCACATTCAGCGATTTCCAAAATCCGCAATGAAGTAGTAACCCCAAGCGCCCTTCGCCACGCCGATGCCGATTTCCGTCGCGCGGGTGCTCAGGATGTTTTGGAC
>JAPKMS010000133.1 GCA_026645775.1 Anaerolineae bacterium | reverse complement strand
TCGGGGCGAGAGGATTTGAACCTCCGACCACTTGAACCCCATTCAAGTGCGCTACCTGGCTGCGCTACGCCCCGAAACCGTACAGAGTATACTCAAGCCTGCTGGTTTTGGCAAATAGCCGCCTCTCTGCAATTGGACGCGCGGTCCGGGCCATGCTATCCTGCGCCCTGGTGCTTGATCCCACGGCCTGAAGGAGGCATTATGTCGGCTCCGATTTCCTTGCGGCACGAGCTTGTCGGCGCGTTTGGCGACCCCATCGATGAGAATCCTACCGGCCTGATGATGGAGCCCGCTTTTGCCTCGGCCGGGCTGAACTGGCGCTATCAACTGCTGCGTGTGCGCGCCGTCGATCTGGCGGCCGCCGTGGCGGGCGTGCGGGCGCTGAATTTTTGCGGGTTCAACTTGACCATCCCCCACAAGGTGGCGGTGCTGCGCCATCTGGACGCCGTCGCGCCGGATGCAGCGTTGATCGGCGCGGTGAACACCGTGCGGCGTGTCGGCGATCGGTTGATCGGCGAGAACACGGATGGTAAGGGGTTTTTACGCGCGGTGTGCGAAGATGCCGGTGCGGACCCGGTCGGCAAGCGGGTGGTGTTCCTGGGTGCGGGCGGCGCGGCGCGGGCGATGGCGGTGGAGATGGCGCTGGCCGGCGCGGCTCACATCACCGTGGTGAACCGGTCAGCCGAGCGCGGCGCGGAGCTGGTCAGCATTCTGCGAGAAAAGACGCCAGCCCAAGCCGAGTTTGTGCCCTGGCAAGACGCTTATGCGATCCCGGCCGACGCCGACATCCTGGTGAATGCGACATCGATCGGGCTGTACCCGGATGTGACAGCGCTGCCCGCGGTGGATGTGACGACTATCCGCCCCGGCCTGCTGGTGTGCGATGTCATTCCCAACCCGCCGCGTACCGCGTTTCTCAAGGCGGCTGCAGCACGCGGCGCGCGCACCCTCGATGGGCTGGGTATGCTGGTCTACCAGGGCGCGATCGCGTTCAAATTGTGGACCGGCGTCGAGCCGGATGTCGCGGTCATGCGGCGTGCGTTGGAGGAAGCGTTTGGCTGAGGGTCATGGGCTGCGCTAGAGCTGGCTGCCCACGAAACCGCGCGCACCTTGCAGAAACGCCGGCAACCGCATCGCGCGCTTGCCGGCGAGTTGCACCTCCTCCAGCCACAACACGCCCGCACCGGTCATCACGCCAGCCGCATCCCCCGGCCCGGCGATCACCGTTCCCTGCGCCCCGGCTCTTAGCGCCTGCTCGCTGTCACCGACCCGCGCCCGCAGCACTTTCAGCCGTTGTCCGTTCCACGTGGTGTACGCCGACGGCCAGGCTTGATAGGCGCGCACGCGGCGCTCGATCACGGCCGCCGGCTCGGTCCAGTCGATTTGCCCCGCCTCTTTGGTGATGCGCGGCGCGTACGTGGCGCCTGCTTCGAGCTGCGGCTGCGGTGTGATGTCGCCGCTGAGCCAGCCGGGCAGCGTGCGGAGCAGCAGATCGGCGCCCAGGTGCGCCAACTTGACCGTCAGGCTGCTGGTCGTGTCGTCCGGGGCGAGGGGGATGGCCGCTGACGCCAGCATCGGGCCGGTGTCGACGCCCGCATCCATCAGCATCATCGTGATCCCGGCCTCGGTGTCGCCCGCGAGGATGGCCGCGGCGATGGGGGCCGCGCCGCGATGTCGGGGCAGGAGCGATCCGTGTACGTTGACGCAGCCGTGGCGCGGCAGGTCGAGCACGGTCTGGGGCAGGATCAACCCGTAGGCGGCCACCACGATCACATCCGGCGCAAGCGCGGCCAGCTCAGCCTGGGCCGCGGCAGAACGCAAGGTGCGCGGCTGCTGAACGGGCACGCCGCGGGCCAGCGCCAGCCGCTTGACGGGCGATTGTTCGATCTGCTGCCCGCGGCCGGCCGGCTGATCGGCCTTGGTGAGCACGCCGACTACGTCATAGCCGGCGTCCAGCAGCGCGGTCAGCGACGGCACGGCGAACTCAGGCGTGCCCATGAAGACGATGCGAGGCATGTGTGATGCTCCGTATGGCGAATCAGAGAATGACGAACCAGGGCCAATATAGCACAGCGCGGGCCGCCGGCCCAAAAGCGTGTGCAATCACCGCGTTTTTCGTTTTCCGGGTCATCGGCTATAATCTTGCTCTGCAATCTGCAATCTGCAATCTGCAATCTGTAATCTACCGAGGGTTCATGCCGCCTTCTCCGAAACGCTGGGACATTGCCCCGCTCCTGCCTCTCAGGCAGCGTGAGCGCTTATCGCAGCTCCATCCGCTGGTGGCGCAGATTCTTTTTAACCGCGGGGTGGTCGATTCTGTCGATGTCGAGGCTTTCCTGAAACGGCGGGCGCGCTTCGATGATCCCTTCCGCATGAAGGGTGTGCCCGCGGCCGTGGCGCGTATCCGGACGGCTATCGCGCGCGGCGAGCCGATCATCGTCTACGGCGATTTCGACGCGGATGGCGTCACCTCCACGGTGCTGCTGGTGCAGGCGCTGCGGGCCCTGGGTGCGCAGGCCCGTCACTACATCCCGCACCGCGTCGACGAAGGTTACGGCCTGCACATGGGGATGCCGGGCGATCCTTTCACCAGTCTGGCACTCGACGCCGGGGTTAAGCTTGTCATCACCGTGGATTGTGGCATCCGCTCGGCCCAGGAGGTCGCCTACGCCCAGGCGTGCGGTCTCGATATGATCGTCACGGATCATCACTCCATCCAGCGCGACGCTGACGATCGTGATATCCTGCCGCCCGCGCTCGCGGTGATCAACCCCAAACAGCAGGCCGATGCGTATCCCTTCCGGGATTTCGCAGGTGTCGGGCTGGCGTTCAAGCTGGCGCAGGCGTTGTTGCTCGCCGAACAACGGGAGCCGCTCCTGTCGCAGCCGCCGGATCTCAAAGAGGAAGATCTGCTCGACCTGGTGGCGCTTGGCACGGTGGCCGATCTCGCGCCACTGCTGGGCGAGAACCGGGTGCTGGTGAAGCGCGGGTTGGATGAGCTTAATCATCCGCGGCGACCCGGCATCCAGGCGATGTTGGAAGAGGCCAAGGTGGCGTCGGGCAAGGTGGATGCGACCGCGATCGGGTTCGTGCTGGGGCCGCGCATTAACGCGGCCGGCCGGCTGGCGCACGCCAACCAGGCTTATGAGCTGTTGACCGCAGTCGATGCGCTGACCGCGAAACCGTTGGCCGAGGCGCTGGGCGCGCTGAATAGCGAGCGCCAGGAGATGACGCGGGAGAAGTTCGAGCTTGCCCGCGAGCAAATCGCCGGCGATCCGACCGACCGTTACCTGTATCTGGTGGCGCACCCGGACTTCGAATCGGGCATCGTGGGCCTGGTGGCCGGCCGGCTGGTGGAGGATTTGTACCGCCCCGTGCTGGTGGCCAAGGTCGGCGAGGATGAGACGCATGGTTCGGCCCGCAGCATTGCGGAGTTCAACATCACTGCCGCACTGGATGAATGCCGCGACCTGCTGGTGCGGCACGGCGGCCATGCCGCCGCGGCCGGCTTCGCGGTCAAGAACGAGCATCTGGCCCTGCTGCGCTCCCGCCTGGAAGCCCTCGCGGCGGAGCAGTTGGCTGGCAAGGATCTGGCGCCTTCTTTGGCGGTCGATGCGGAGGTGGCCCTGGCTGACCTGGATTTTGCGCTGGTCGGCAAGTTGGCCGATCTGGAGCCGTGCGGCTATGCCAACCCCCAGCCGGTGTTCGCCAGCCGCGGGCTGGAGGTGGTCTCGGCGCGTCAGGTGGGCGCCGACCGCAAACATTTGAAGCTGGCGGTGCGCGACCCCCGCACCAAAATGGTCTGGGACGCGATCGCCTTCCGCATGGGCGAATGGTACGGTGCGCTGCCGCCCCGGATTGACCTGGCGTACGCGGTGGAGATCAACGAGTTCAACGGCCGCAAGAATTTGCAGTTGAACGTGAAGGACATTCGGCCGGCTTAGCGCCCCCCCCCGCAGGCCGGGGCCGCAAACGCAAATCGCGTGCAGGGAGACACGATGCACTGGCGGGTCGCAGTGGTGGGCAGCCGGGGGCGGGTGACGTTGCCGCCCGAAGTGCGTCGCGCCTTGGGTGTGGCCGACGGCGATCCGGTCTTCTTTCTGCTGGACGATGCGGGTGTGCGGTTGACCCGTGCGCCTGGGGATTTGAATGAATACATGGCGCTCCACGGCGGGGTATTGTCCGCCGGTGATGTAGATCCGAGCGCGCTGGCCGGGTCGGTCATGTTGCCGGGCCGGCACGAGGATGCTGACGAAGAGGCAAACCGATGAAACGAATTGCAGTTTTGACCAGCGGCGGTGACGCGCCGGGCATGAATGCAGCCATCCGCGCCGTGGTGCGCGGCGGAGTCGCCCGGGGTATGGAGGCGTTCGGCGTGCGGTACGGCTATGCCGGCCTGATGGCTGACAACATGATCCCGTTGGGCCCGCGCGATGTCGGCGGCATCATCGGCCGCGGGGGCACGATCCTGGGCAGCGCGCGGGCGCCGGAGTTTCGCACTGAGGCCGGGCGGATGCAGGCGCTGCACAACCTCAACGCCCGCGGGATCGAGGGCCTGGTGGTGATCGGCGGGAACGGCTCGCAGGCGGGCGCGGCCGCGCTCGCGCAGATGGGCTTCGCGGTGGTCGGGGTGGCTTCGACGATCGACAACGATCTGGTCGGCTCGGATATCACCATCGGCGTCGACACCGCGTTGGAAGTGGCGCTGGAGGCGGTGGATCGGCTGAAGGTGACGGCGTCGTCTCACGGTCGAGCATTCCTCATCGAAGTGATGGGCCGCGGGTGCGGCTACCTGGCGTTGATGACTGGCCTGGCGGGCGGCGCCGAGGCCATCGTCATCCCCGAGGTTGAGACCGATCCCGAGGAGATCGCCGGCGTGATTCGCGAGTCCTACGAGCACGGCAAGCCCCATGCCGTGGTGGTGGTGGCTGAGGGCGCTAAACTCAACGCGGCCGCGCTGATGAGCTACTTCGGGCAGCACCAGGAGCGTCTCGGCTTCGAAGTCCGGGCCACCATCCTCGGCCACGTCCAACGCGGGGACGATCCCACAGCATCCGACCGGGTCCTGGCGACCCAACTTGGCGCGGCCGCGGTGGAACAGCTTGCGCAAGGGCAGTCCGGCGTGCTCGTGGGGATGATCCAGGGCCAGGTCGTCGCCACGCCCTACGCCGAGGTGCTGAGCGGCAGCAAACCGATCGATCTGAACCTGCTCGCATTGGCGCAGATGTTGAATCGGTAGCCTCAGGTCCGGCAGGGGGTGGACATGCAGGAACAGAAATCTTGGTTCAGACGCACGGGTTTGCCGTTGCGGGTTGGTATGATCTGCGCCGCGCTGGGCATTCTCCTGGCGATCGTGGGCATGTTTCGCGGCAACGTGCCGTTGAATCCGCTGTCGATCTCGCTGGCGCTGCTGATTTCGGGCGGAAGCTGGGGCCTGGTGAGTTGGGCCGTGACCACAGCGGTGGTGGATGTCGAACGGGACGCTGCGGCAGACGCGCCGGACGGCGATCCGGGGAATGAAAAATGAGCCACGACTTGACACTGGCCGAATTGCGCGGCTTCATTTTTGACCTGGATGGTACGCTCTACCGCGGCAACACCGTGCTGCCGGGCGCCGCCGAGTTCGTCGCACATCTGCGGCGCGTCGGCATCCCGCTCCTGTTCCTCACCAACAATGCCACCACCCCGCCGCAGGGCGTGGTTGACCGGCTGACGCAGATGGGCATCCCCGCGGGCCTCGACGATGTCTTCACGTCGGCCCAGGCGACCGCGGCGACCCTAGCGGAAGAGGCGCCGAACTGCCGGATTTACGTGGTGGGAGAGGTGGGTCTGCGCGACGCACTGCGCGCCGCCGGTTTGGCCTTGACCGACGACTTTCGTGAGGCAGACACCGTGGTGGCCGGCATGGACCGGGAGGTGACGTACCTCAAGCTGCGGGACGCGGCGCTGGCGATCCGCCGCGGCGCCCGGTTTATCGCCACCAACACCGATCGCACCTTGCCCACGGAGCTGGGGCTGATCCCCGGCGCTGGCTCGCTCATCGGCTTGTTGGAAATTGCGACGGACGTGCCAGCGCGCGTCATCGGCAAGCCCTCCGCGGGGATCATGGCGCTGGGGCTGCGCCGCCTGGGCACACCGGCCGGGTTGACCGCGGCGGTTGGCGATCGGGTCGAAACGGATATCATCGGCGGGCAGGCAGCCCACATGCCGACCATCGCCGTTCTCACCGGCGCCAGCACCGCCGAGCAGTTCGCAGCCATGCGGCCGCCGCCCGATTGGGTGTTTGAGGACATGGTGGCGTTGGACCGGGCGTACTTCGGGGCATGAAAAATAGAAACCAGGTTTCTCACAGAAACCTGGTTTCTCGTTTATCAATCTGCCTCGACCGCGTTCTCCCGGATCACCCGGCTGTACCACCGCGCGCTGGTCTTCGGCGTGCGATGAAGCGTCTTGTAATCCACGTAGACCAGCCCAAAACGCTGGCTGTAGCCGTATGCCCACTCGAAGTTATCCATCAGCGACCAGACGAAGTAGCCTCGGAGCGGGACACCCGCGGCCAACGCACGGGCGGCCTGGGCGAAATATGCGCGCAGATAGGCCACACGCAGCGGATCATCCACCTGACCATCCGCGCCGACTTGATCCGGGTAGGCCGCGCCGTTCTCGGTCACGTAGTAGGCCGGGAACGGGTACTCGGCTTTGAGCCGGGTCAGCAGCTCGTATAGACCCTCCGGATAGACCTCCCAGCCCATCGTTGTCGGGTTTGGGTTGGGGAAGAGGGTGCGCGGTTTGTTGGCCGTCTCCGGGATGGCATCGCTGCGGTGGATCGTGCGGGTGTAATAGTTGACGCCCAAGAAATCGCCTGGCGTGGCGATGGCGGCCAGGTCGCCGGACTGTACAAAATCCAGGCTCAGGCCGAGCGCGTCCCGCAAATCCTCGGGGTAACCGCGGCCCACCAACGGGTCGAGGAACCAGCGGTTATTTTTGGCATCCCCCAGCCGGGCCGCCAACGCATCCGCCGTGCTGGGCGAGGCGGGATGGTGCGGCGACAGGTTCAGCACGATGCCTACCTGGCTGCCCGGGCTGTCGCGGTGAATCACTGGCACGGCCCACCCATGCGCCAACAATAAATGATGCGCGGCCGCGAACGCCTCGTGCCGATCGGAGTGTCCGGGTGCGTGGATGCCCCATTCGTAGCCCATGAACGCGCTGACCCACGGCTCGTTGAAAGTCATCCAATCGTGTACCCGGTCTCCCAGGCGCCGCGCCACGGCCTCCGCGTACTCGACGTACGCTTCCGCGGTCGACCGCGCCGGCCAGCCCCCGCGATCCTGGAGCGTCTGCGGCAGATCCCAGTGATAGAGCGTGACGAACGGGCGGATGCCCGCCGCCAGCAGCTCATCCACCAGCCGGCTGTAGAAATCCAGGCCGACCGGGTTCACCTTGCCGTGACCGGTGGGAAGGATGCGCGGCCAGGCGATCGAGAGCCGATACGCCTTCAGGCCCAGCGCGCGCATCAGTGCGATGTCATCTCGCCAGAGGTGATAGTGATCGCAGGCAACATCGCCGGTGTCACCCGCCTGGATCTTGCCCGGTGTGTGCGAAAAGCGATCCCAGATGCTTTCGCCTTTGCCGCCTTCTTGCCAGGCGCCTTCAACCTGGTAGGATGCTGTAGCCGATCCCCAGAGAAAGCCGGTCGGGAATTGAATCAGGGACATAACGGTAGTTCCTCCGTGTAAACCGCAGCCGACGCGGTCAGGTTGATGCGTTGTGGGGTCACACGCTGCCGATTGTTGCGGTCACCCGCACTTCGCGCACATCAGCGGCCGGCAGCGGCACCCGATTACCGGCCAGCGGTTTGCCATCGACCGCCAGCGCCACGGCGTTGCCCGGCCCGGCGCGGCGGACGGTGATCCGGTACGTCACCCCGCGGAAAATGCGCGTCGCGCTGAAGCCTGGCCAGTCTTCGGGCATCACGGGCGCGATCTGCAGGCCGTCGTAGCCGGGCCGGATGCCCAGGATCCACTGCGAGATGGCGACGTAGTTCCACGCCGCAGTGCCAGAGAGCCACGAGTTCTTGGCCTCGCCGTGTGTCGGCGCATCGCGTCCCGCGATCATCTGGGCATAGACGTAGGGTTCGCAGCGGTGTACATCGCTGATCGCCTCCCGCGCCGACGGGCAGATGCGCAGGTAGTAGTCGTGTGCGCGGTCGCCATGCCCCGCCATCGCCTCGGCGATGATGATCCACGGGTTGGTGTGGCAGAAGATGCCGGCGTTTTCCTTGTAGCCGGGCGGATAGGTCGAGATTTCACCCAGGTTCAGGTAGTAGTGCGAATAGGCCGGCTGCTGCAGCATGATGCCGTGCGGCGTGGCCAGCCGCTCGGCCACCGAGGCCAGCGCCTGGTCGGCGCGGCCGTCGTCCAGCCCGATGCCGGCCATGATGCACATCCCCTGCGGCTCGATAAAGATCTGTCCTTCCTCATTCCAGTGGGAGCCGATGGGCCGGCTGAACGCGTCGTATGCCCGCCGGAACCACGCGCCGTCCCAGCCGTGCTGCTTGACCGTGGCTTCCATCTGGGCGGCGAGTTGGGCGTAGTCAACGTGGTGCGTGGTGCGTGCTGCGTGATTCGTGGCTTCGCTGATTTGCTGCATTTCGTGCGCCGCCAGCACGAACAGCCCGCCGATGAAGACCGACTCCGCCACCTTGCCCTCGCTGTTGGTGGTCGTCTGAAACGATTCGCCGGGAGCCTCGGAGAAGCAGTTCAGGTTCAGGCAGTCGTTCCAGTCGGCGCGGCCGATGAGCGGCAGGCCGTGCGGACCCAGGCGGTCGAGCGTGTACTGGATCGAGCGCTGCAGGTGCTCATAGAGCGGCGTCTCGGAGTCGGGGGCGTTGTCGTAGGGCACCGGCTCGGCCAGGATGCTCCAATCGCCGGTCTCTTTGAGGTATGCGGCCACACCCAGGATCAGCCAGAGCGGGTCATCGTTGAAGTTGCCTCCGACCGCGTCGTTGCCGCGCTTGGTCAACGGCTGGTACTGGTGGTACGCGCCGCCGCTGGGCAATTGGGTCGCGGCAATGTCGAGGATGCGCTCGCGCGCCCGCGCCGGCACCATGTGGACGAAGCCCAGCAGGTCCTGGTTGGAGTCGCGGAACCCCATGCCGCGGCCGATGCCGGACTCGTAGAACGACGCCGACCGCGACATGTTGAACGTGATCATGCACTGGTAGGCGTTCCAGATATTGACCATCCGGTTCGTGTGTTCGTCGGGCGTGCTCACCTGGAGGATGTTCAGCGTGCGCTCCCAGTAGGCGCTCAGCTCGGCGAAGGCGGCATCCGCGGCCGCGGGGTCGAGGTATTTTGCAATCACGGGTTTGACGGTGCGCTTGTTGATCGTCTGCGAGCCGGGCGGGTCGAATTTGTCGGCCACAGGGTTCTCGTGATAGCCCAACAGGAAGATCACCTGGCGGCTCTCGCCGGGCTGGAGGCTCAGCTTGACGTGGTGCGAGCCGATGGGCTGCCAGCCGTGCGCGACCGAGTCGAACGCCGCGCCGCGCGCCACGGCCACGGGATCGTCCCAGCCGCGATAGGGCCCCAGGAACGCGTCGCGCTGGGTGTCGAACCCGGCCAGCGGCGCGGAGCAGGCGAAGAAGGCAAAATGATCGCGGCGCTCCCGGTACTCGGTCTTGTGGTAGATCACGCCCGCCGCCGCGTCCACCTCGACCTGGCCGGTGCTGAAGTTGCGCTGGAAGTTGGTGGCATCATCCTGCGCGTCCCACAGACAAAACTCGATGGCGGAGAAGGCGGAGATCTCGGCCGGCTCGGCCCGGTGGTTGGTCACGGTCAGCTGCCAGATCTCCAGGTTCTCGCCCAGCGGGACAAAATAACGCGTGCTGGCCTCGATGCCGCGATAGGTCGATCCGATGACCGTGTAGCCCATCCCGTGCCGGCAGGTGTAGCCCTCCAACTCGCGGCGGGTCGGCTGCCACGAGGGGGACCAGAACTCTCCGGCGTCGTCGCGCAAATAGATGTAGCGCCCGCCCACGTCGAACGGCGCGTTGTTGTAGCGATAGCGGGTCAGCCGGCGCAGCCGCGCGTCCCGGTAAAACGAGTAACCGCCAGCGGTGTTCGAGATGAGCCCGAAGTAGGCTTCGCAGCCCAGGTAGTTGATCCAGGGCAGGGGCGTGTCGGGGCGGGTGATCACATACTCGCGATGTGCGTTGTCGAAGGTGCCGTATTGCATAATCCCTCCAATGGGCTGAGCCGGCGATGGCTTATTGAATGATTCGTGTTCAGCCTTCGGTAGACTATTTTACATCAAGTCAGGCCCGCGTTCCCAATCGCGCCTGCAATGTCAGTTGGCCCGCCCCATCGCCTTGTGGTAAACTGCGCTCCTTAAGAGGAGCATACTTCAACATGACGACACCTTCGACCTCCGCTGCACTGTCGCGGCGAGGTCCCCATCTGCCTCCCACCTTTCGTGCACTGCGCCATCGCAATTACCGGCTCTGGTTCATGGGCCAGGGGTTGTCTCTCATCGGCACCTGGATGCAAAACATGGCGCAGCAGGTGCTGGTGTACCGGCTCACTGGTTCGGCCGTGGCGCTTGGCATCATCAGCGCGATCGGGTTGATCCCGCTGCTGCCGCTGGCGCTGTGGAGCGGATCCATCGCCGACCGCGCACCGAAACGCACCGTGATTTTGATCGCCCAGATCGTGATGATGGTGCAGGCGTTTCTGCTGGCGGTGCTGGCCTGGACCGGCACGGTGCAGGTATGGCACGTCTACGGGCTGGCATTCGTGTTGGCTGCGGCCCAGGCGGTCGATCTGCCCGCGCGGCAGGCGTTCACGGTGGAACTGGTGGAAGGCAGGGACGACCTGACCAACGCCATTGGGCTCAACTCGGCCATGTTCAACGGCGCACGGGCGATCGGGCCGGCGCTGGCGGGTACGCTCGTCGCGACGCTGGGCGAGGGGCCGGCCTTCATGGTCAACGGGCTGAGCTTTGTGGCGGTGATCGTCAGCCTGCTCATGATGCGGGATCTGCCGGCGCCGAGCCACCGCGGCCGCGTGGGCCTGGGCGGTCACCTGGCCGAGGGGATGCGTTTTGTCGCCGGGCAACGGGCGATCCTGGTGATCACCAGCATGGTCGCGGTCAGCGCATTCCTCTCCATGCCGTACAGCACGCTGATGCCGGTGTTTGCCAGCAAGGTGCTCGGCGGCAGCGCGCAGCCGGTGGTGCACCTTCTGTGCGACGGCAGCCATCCGTTGATACGCTGCCGGGCGCCTGAGGCGCTGCCGCTCGGTCTGCTGCTGACCACGGTGGGCGTTGGCGCACTGATCGGCGCGTTGGCCGTGGCATCGCTGCCCGAACATGCGCATCGCGGGCGGTGGCTGGCTGCGGGCAATCTGGCCTTCCCGCTGCTCCTGCTGGGTTTTTCGATCTCGCGCTCGTTTGTGGTCTCGCTGGTTATCCTGTTCGGCGTGGGTGTCAGCTTCGTGATGCAGAACTCATTGGCGAACACGCTGCTCCAGATCATCACCCCCAATGAGGTGCGCGGCCGGGTGATGAGCCTCTACACCCTGACGTTTCAGTCGTTCATGCGGCTGGGTGGCTTGCAGGCAGGGCTGATGGCTGATTCCATTGGCGCATCGCTGGCCGTCGGCATCGGCGCGCTGCTCTCGTTGACGTATGGGCTGTTTGTGGCGGTGCGGTTCCCGAAGGTGCGGGAGATGGCGTAGATGATGACGACACCCCTGACATACATCCCCGATTTGGGTTTCATCCCTGCCGATTCCGGCCTCATCCCGCTCGACGCGTGCTCCGACGGGCGTTTTATTGCGGGGCGGGATGGCGTCATCTCCGTGCATGCCACCGGCGATCGCAAGGTGGAGTTCATTGCGTTCACCGATCACACCCTGTCCTATGTTCGCTCGGCGCTGGGCTACCCGGCATATTATCCGGTGCATCCGGTTGCGCTGGAGCGGCCGGTGCGCGCCGTGCTGATGGATCTGGATGGCACCAGCGTGCACAGCGAGGGTTTTTGGATCTGGATCATCGAGCGCACCACCGCGAGCCTGCTGGGAGACCCGCGTTTCGAGCTTGAGCCGGCCGACCTGCCCTTCGTCTCCGGGCACAGCGTCTCCGAGCATCTGGGGCACTGCATTCGTAAGTATTGCCCCGACAAAACCCTCCAGGCCGCGCGGGCGTTCTACTTCGAGCACACGCATCGCGAGATGCAAGCGATCCTGGATGGCACGGGGCGAAGTGATGCATTTGTGCCCGCGCCGGGGCTGCGGGCGTTCCTGCTGGCGCTCCGGGCGGGAGGGATCAAGATCGCACTGGTGACCTCCGGTCTCTATGAGAAGGCGTGGCCCGAGATCGTGGCCGCGTTCCGGGCGATGGACATGGGTGATCCGCGCGACTTCTACGATGCGATCATCACCGCCGGGTTCCCGCTGCGGCGCGGTGAAGCCGGCACACTGGGCGAGCTCTCCCCCAAGCCGCATCCCTGGCTCTATGCGGAAGCCGCGCGGGTCGGCCTCGGCATCCCGTTCGAGGCGCACAACTCAGTGCTGGGGATCGAGGACAGCGGCGCAGGGGTCTGCGCGATCCGCCTGGCGGGCTTCCCCACGGTCGGGATGGCGGGCGGCAATATTGCCGAGAGCGGTACGCGCGCATTGTGTCAGTACACCTGCGAGACGTTTGAGCAGGTGTTGCGCGTGATACGCGATCCGTGATCCTTGGCGAGCGCCGGCGCTGCGGTCACTTGTGGGCTCATGGAAGTTGGTGTATAGTGCCGCTCAATCATCTTTGCCTTGTTGGAGGCCACCATCATGAAGAGCATTAAGCGCGATTTCACCACCCTCGTTCTTGCCCTGATCCCCGTGGCCATCGCGATCAACATCGCCATCGGCCAGATCGTCGTCCTGCTCAAGCTGCCTGTCTACCTGGATTCCATCGGCACGGTGCTGGTGGGCCTGCTGGCGGGGCCGTGGGCCGGGCTTGTTACCGGCGCACTCACCAACCTGATCTGGGGCCTCAGCGGGCTGAACCCGGCCTACACACCGTTCTTCTACGTGGCCGCGGCCATTGGTCTGCTGGCCGGCATCTTCGGCAGCCTGGGCTGGGCCAGAAAGCTCTGGCAGTGGTTGGTGGCCGGCCTGATCACCGGTGTGACCGCGGCGGTGCTCTCCGCACCGACGGCGGCCGCGATTTACGGCGGCGTGACGGGCGCGGGCACCGACTTGATCGTGGCTGGTCTGCGAGCGGCCGGTCTCAGCGTCATCCAGGCGACCTTCGGCCAGGGCGTCTTCTCTGACCCAATAGATAAGGTCGTGAGCTTCCTGGTCGTGTGGCTGATCGTTGTTGCGCTGCCGCGGCGCTTCCGAGCGCGTTTCCCCCGTTCCACTAACCTGCCGAAGTGAGCGCTTTCTCGCTGTACGTTGATCGCAACAGCGGGTTAAACCGCCTGAACCCGCTTACTATGCTGGCCCTGATCGGCTTCTGCCTGGTGGCGGGTCTGGCGTTGCCGGGTGCGTGGGCGCCCTACGCCGTGTTCCTGCTGGCGATCCTGCCGCTGGCCGCGGGGGGGCGGGTGCTCCGGCCCTTCTTGAGCGCGGCGCTGAAGATCGTGCTGCCGTTTGCAGTCTCGGTCACCTTGATCCAGGGCCTTTTCTGGACCGGCGGCACGCCGATCGTGCACCTCGGGCCGCTCTCCCTGAAGCGCGAGGGGCTGATCTTTGCGGCGCAGAGCACGGGGCGTATCCTGGCCGTCCTGGGCAGTTTCTTGCTCCTGGCACTGACCACGCGGACGGATGCGCTGATGATCGCGCTGGCGCAGCACGGGGCGCCCAAAAGCCTCACCTACATCGTGTTAGCCACTTTGCAGATCGCGCCGCGATTTCAGGCTAAGGCCAACACCATCCTGGACGCGCAGCGCGCACGCGGGCTGGAGGTTGAAGGCGGCATCGGCCGCCGTGTGCGCGCACTGATCCCGCTGACGATCCCCCTGGTGCTTGGCAGCATCGTCGATATCGAGGAGCGGGCCATCGCCCTGGAGGCGCGCGCCTTCTCGCGCTCGGGACCCAAAACCAGCCTGCTCGTCCTACGCGATTCGCACATGCAGCGGATCGGCCGGTGGGTGCTGGTCGGGGGCATGATCGCCGCCGTGATCCTGGGCATCGTCCTGCGCCGGTAGCAAGCCGTTATTGTTACACACACTGCCATTCGACAGCGCACATTCGACAGTCAACATGATCGACATCCAGGGCCTCACCTACACCTATCCGGCCAGCGAGACGCCGGCCCTCAACGGCATCGACCTGACCGTGCCCGAGGGGCAGCTTTGCGCAGTGATCGGCGCGAACGGCGCGGGCAAGTCCACGCTGTGCTACGCCATCGCTGGCTTCGTGCCGCATTTTTACAACGGTACGCTCACGGGCCGGGTGACCGTGGCCGGCCGGGATGTGGTCGCGACGCCGCTGGCCGAGCTGGCTGGCGAAATCGGCCTGGTGTTCGCCAACCCATTTAACCAGATCACGGGTGCGCGCTTTACCGTGCGTGAAGAGGTGGCGTTTGGGCTGGAGAACCTGGGCGTGCCGCGTGATGACATGCTGGCCCGCGTGGATGCGGCCTTGGCGCTGGTGGGGCTGGCCGGCCTCGGTGATCGGTCGCCGTACGCGCTCTCCGGCGGCCAACAGCAGCGCGTGGCCCTGGCCTCGGTGATCGTGATGCGGCCGCGTGTGCTGGTGCTCGACGAACCCACCTCGCAGCTCGACCCGGTGGGGACGCGCGAGGTCTTTGAGACCCTGGCGGGCCTGGCCCAGGCCGGCGGGACGACCGTCGTGCTCGTGGAGCACAAACCGGAGTGGATCGCGGTGCATGCCGACCGGGTGGTGGTGCTCTCAGCGGGCCGCGTTGTGCTCGATGGCCCGCCGGCCGAGGTGCTTGCCGCGCCTGAGCTGTCTGGTTACGGCCTTGCGCCGACGCGCTACACCCAGGCCGCACGTCTGGCCGTCGGCCGCGGACTGGCGCCGGGTGATCGCCCGTTGCCCGTCACCCTGGAGCAGGCGGCTCCGTTTTTTACGGATCGCGTATCGCCATGAACATCATCGTCTCCGCTCTCTCCTTTACCTACCCCAGCGGCGTTGAGGCGCTGCACGGGGTCAATCTCGCGATCGCGGCCGGTGAAGCGGTCGCGATCCTGGGCGAGAACGGCGCGGGCAAGACCACGCTGGTCAAACATTTCAACGGTCTGCTGCGCCCCACGCGCGGCACGGTGGCGGTGGGCGGTTGGGACACACGCGAGCATTCGGTAGCGCAGATGGCGGCGCGGGCCGGCTATGTGTTTCAGAATCCCGATGATCAGCTTTTCGAGCGCACGGTGCAGGCCGAGGTGATGTTCGGACCACACAACCTGGGCCGCACGGCCGCTGAGGCCGGGGCCGCGGCCGCCGACGCGTTGGCCCAAGTAGGGTTGGCTGCCCAAAGCGGCGCCAATCCCTACGATTTGCACCTCTCGGAGCGCAAGCTGCTGGCGCTGGCCGCAGTGCTGGCCATGCACACGCCTGTTGTCGTGCTCGATGAGCCGACGACGGGGCAGGATGCGCGCGGTGTGGCCCGCATCAGCGGCATCGTTGAGGCGCTGAAAGCCGAAGGCCGCACAGTGATCGCGATCTCGCACGATGTGGATTTCTGCGCCGAGCACTTCGACCGGGTCGTGCTGATGGCCGGTGGGCTGATCCTGGCCGATGGGCCGGCCGCCGATGTCTTTGCCAGGGCCGATGATCTGCGCCGCGCGGATGTCGAACCGCCGCAGCTCGTGCGCCTGGCCTCTGCCCTGGGCCTCCTCGGCGCCCCGCTGCGCACTGAGCAGTTTGTGGACCTGCTGGCGCAGGCACGTCTCTAATGCCTCGTCAGGTTAGATTTTGCACCGACGTGCCTGGCACTTGCCTGGTTAGGGGTGGACTCTGCAAGTGCCAGGCACGTAAAATCTGACTTAACCCGGTACGAGTTCGACCCTTACACAGGATAGAGGCGCCTCATGCCCAAACGTCCAGTTGTTGTCCTCTGCGATCTCATTGCCGACCTGGCGCTACACATCGAGTCTTTTCCGGTGGCGGCCACTGACCTGCAAAAGCTGAGCTATATCGAGGTGGGTCCTGGCGGCGCCTGCAACACTGCGATCATGGTGCGGCGGTTTGGCCTGCCGGTGGCGTGCCTGGGTGAGGTAGGGGGCGATCGCTTCGGTGAGGCGGTGTTGCGCGGGTTGCGCGCCGAGCGGGTGGATGTCTCCGGCATTGTCGTTGACCCGGATGTACGGACGCCGGTCGCGGGGGTGCTGGTGGATCCGCGCGCTGAGCCGGCCTATCTCGGCTATCCCGGCACGCTGCGTTTGGCGGCGGCGCCGGAGGTCTGGCTGTCTGTCCTGCGGTCGGCGCGCGCCGTCTTCGCCGATGGCTGGGCCGAGCACGCGGGTGTGGCTGCGCTGATCCTGGAGGCGTTCGCGGTCGCCCGAGCCGCTGGCGTGCCGGTCTTTTTCGATCCCGGCCCCGGCAACCCGGCGCTGGACAACGCCTGGCATCGGCAGGCGGCATCCTTGGCGACAGGGGTGCTGGCGAACGAAGGGGAGGCGGAGCGGCTCACGGGGTATGCCGACCCGGTAGCCGCAGCCCGCGCTCTGTTGGCGCTGGGCGTGCGGTTAGCCGTCGTGAAGCGCGGTGCGGCGGGCTGCGTGCTCACCACGGCCGAGGAGACCGTCCTGGCGCCGGCCTACCCGGTGCAGGTAATCGATGCGACGGGTGCGGGCGACAGCCTGGCCGGCGCGGTCATTTACGGCTACCTGGCCGGGCTGCCGCTGCCGGTGTTGGGTAAGCTGGCCAACGCGACCGGCGCGGCCAAGGTGCAGAAACGCGGCACGGGCCAGCATGTGCCGACGCGCGACGAGGTGGCGGCGGTGCTGGCCCGGTTCGGTGAAGAAAAAGTGATCTACTCGCGGTAGTGTGCGCCCATGCTGCGCTTGTTCTCCCACGCCGCCTCTGCGACCAGGATCGCACTGCGGATCGCGTGGCGCAGACCGATCAGCTCGTCGGTCAGCCGCGAGCCGCGGTAGAAACGCAGGATCTCGGTCTCCAGGTGACGGAGTTCGCTGAGTGCGCGGTTCAGCCGATTGGCCGTGCGCACCAACCCCACGTAGTTCCACATGATCTGTTTGATCGCACTCATGTCCTGCTGGATCAGCGCCGGGTCAGGAGTCTCCAGTCCCGCGTCCTGCCAGGGTGGGATCTGTTCAGGGTCGAACTGCAGCCTGGCTGGCAGGGAACGTTCGATGTCAACCGCGGCGCGATGGCCCCAGACCAGGCCCTCCAAGAGCGATGTGCTGGCCAGCCGGTTCGCACCGTGCAACCCCGTGCAGGCGACCTCACCGATCGCATAGAGATCCTCCAGCGTCGTCCGGCCCCACTCATCCGCCCACACGCCGCCGCAGGTATAGTGCGCGGCCGGCACCACCGGCACCAGATCAGTGGTGATGTCCACGCCATACTCCAAGCATTTCTCGCGGATGGTCGGAAAGTGGTTAAGGATCTCCTCCTGCGAGATGTAGGAGCGCAGGTCAAGGTAGACATGCGTCAGGCCGCGCGAGAGCATTTCCCGATGGATGCTGCGCGCCACGACATCGCGCGGGGCCAGATCGCGCCACTCGGGCGCGTAATGCTGCATGAACGGTTCGCCGTTCGCCAGCACCAACCGCGCACCCGCGCCGCGCACCGCCTCGGAGATCAGAAAGTTCGGCGCGCCGTCGTGATGGAAGGTGGTGGGGTGAAACTGCACGAACTCCATGTTGATCAGGCGCGCGCCCGCGTAAGAGGCCATCGCAAAGCCATCCCCGCGTGCACCGGGCGGGTTGCTGGTGCGCAGAAAGACCTGGCCCAGCCCGCCGGTCGCCAGGATCGTCTTGCGGGCCATGCAGCGTTTGACCTCGCCCGTGGCCTGCTCGAAGAGATACGCACCGACGCACGAGAGCGGCGCGTACACCACGTGGCGGTCCAGCGCATGGTGCGCCGGGGTCAACAGGTCGACGGCGGTGTAGCCGGCCAACAGCGTGATGTTCGGGTGGGCGTGCACGGCGTTGACCAGCGCCACTTCGATGGCCTTGCCCGTGTAATCCGCTACGTGGAGGATGCGCGGCATCGAGTGCCCGCCTTCGCGCGCCAACGAGAGCTCGCCATCCTCGGTGCGGTTGAAATCTACCTTCGCACGCTTGAGCAGGATCTCATCCACCCGCTCCGGCCCTTCCTGCGCCAGGATGTCGACAGCGATCGGGTTGCAGTGGCCGCCGCCGGCCCGGGTGATGTCCTCGGCCAGCATGGCCGGCGCATCATCCACGCCCCGGTAGATGATGCCGCCCTGCGCGTAGAAGGTATTCGACTCTTGCGGATCCGTGGCGCTCGTGACCACGACGACGTGCATCCCGCGGTCGGCGAGCTCCAACGCCGCGGTCGCGCCGGCGATCCCACTGCCGAGGATCAGGACTTCGGTTTCGAGGAATTCGGGCACGATGTTGTCTCCTCTAGAGGGTAAACTGGTGGATCGGTAGACCGGTATGTCGGTAGATTGGTTTTCGGTCCACCAGTTTACCCGTGTACCAATCTACCGGTGCACCAATCTACCAGCCTACCCGATCTTCAACATCCGCTCCACCGCTCGATACGCGCGCACCCGGATCTTCTCCGGTACTTCGGTCACGTACTGCATGTGCAGGAGGGCGTCGCGCGTCATTTCCAGGGTGATCTGGTTCATGTGCGGGCAGCGGACCGTACACAGCCGCAGCATTTCTTTGTCCGGGTTGGCGGCGGCCACGTTGTCGCCCATCGAACATTCGGTGAGCAGCAGGTAATGCGGTGCTTTCGTCTGCTCCACGTAGCGGATCATGGCGTTGGTGCTGCCTGAGAAGTCCGAGGCCGCGGTGACTTCAGGGCTGCACTCCGGGTGCGCCAGGATTATAACATCCGGGTATTGGGCGCGCACGCGGCGGATGTCATCCACCGTGAATCTCTCGTGCACCTCGCAGCGGCCGTGCCAGCCGATCATCTGGTAGTCCACCGTTGTGTCGGCCGCAATCTTGCCGCTGGGCAGGCGCGAAGGGAAGATGATGTGCTTGCCGGTCTGGCGGGCGATGTTGCCGGCCAGGTACTCATCCGGCAGGAAGATCACCGTGTCGGTCCCCAGCGACTCAACGACCGCGACCGCATTGCCCGATGTGCAGCAGATGTCGCTCTCGGCCTTGACGTCGGCGTAGGTGTTGACGTAGGTCACGACCGGCACGCCGGGGAAGCGTTTTTTCAGTGCGCGCACGTCCGCGGCTGTGATGCTTTCCGCCAGCGAACAGCCGGCCTTCAGTGAGGGGATCAGCACGGTGCGGGTCGGGTTCAAGATCTTGGCCGTCTCAGCCATGAACTTGACGCCGCAGAAGACAATCACATCCCGGTCGGTCAGCGCAGCCTTGCGGCTCAGATCCAGCGAATCCCCCACGAAATCGGGGACGGAGTGAAACAGCGCCGGCTCCATGTAGTTGTGGCCCAGGATCACCGCGTTGCGCTGCACCTTGAGCTGGTTGATTTCACAAGCCAGTTCGGCCTTGACGCGCAACTCGAAGTCGGGCGAGATGTCGCCGAGCTTCGCCTTCAGGTCTTCATAGATGGCCTCGACCGACATCCGAGTGCGGTCGCGGGAATCGAGTGTGCTCATGCGGAAATTACCTCCGGAATCCGTTGGGGGTCTTCTTGCGCGGCTCCGCCGTCCCCAAAGGCCCTTTCTGTAACTGCTCGTTTACGCCGCGCGCAAATCCAGGCTGATATCCAACGCCTTGACCGAATGCGTCAGCGCGCCGACCGAGATAAAGTCGACGCCGGTGGCAGCGATATCGGCCACGGTGCGCAGATTGACCCCGCCGGATGCTTCCAACGGGATTTTGCCGGCGGCGAGCTTGACGGCCTCGGCCATCTGCGCCGGCGTCATGTTATCGAGCAGGATGCGGTCGATGGGCAGCCGCAGCGCCTCGGCCAATTGGTCCAGGTCAGTCACCTCGACCTCGATCGGACGCTGCTGTGAATCGCCTGCGCGCACGCGGCGCACCGCCTCGGTGATCGAGCCGACCGCGGCGATGTGGTTGTCTTTGATGAGCGCCATGTCGTACAGCCCGATGCGGTGGTTGCGCCCGCCGCCCAGCCGCACCGCCCATTTGTCCAGCAGGCGCAGCCCCGGCACGGTTTTGCGTGTGTCCAGGATCACGGCGCGGGTGCCGGCCACGGCATCGACGTAGCGCCGCGTGGCCGTGGCGATGCCCGACATGCGCTGGAGAAAGTTCAATGCGACACGCTCGCCCGACAGGATCGCGCGGCCGGGGCCACGCACCAGCGCGATGATATCGCCTGGCAGCGTCGCGTCGCCGTCGGCCGCCAGCGCCTCGAACGCAACCGCAGGGTCCAGGGCGGCAAATACGCGGCGCACGACGTCCAACCCGGCAACCACGCCGGGCTCCTTGACCAGGAAATCGCCGATCAGGCGGGCGTCCGCCGGGATGGTGTTGAGCGTTGTGACATCGCCATCCCCCAGGTCTTCGGCCAGGGCGTTGTGGATGAGGAGATCAAGTTGATCGTCGACGATTGGGGTTAGCGATGCGTGGCGGGCTTGTGCCATTCAGCGGCTCCTGATGTACGGGGGTGGTCAACGTCGTTCGGCCACCACGAGCATGCTTGCCTGCAAGGGCTCATACTTGAACTGGACGTTGGCCGCGCCGAACGGCGTGCGGTCGAAGAGTTTCCTCAACCCCTCTTCTGAGCGGCAGCGGATATCCCAATTCATCCCCCACCCGATGATCATCCGCTCGCTTCGGGGCATGCTCGCGGTGAGGTTGCCGAAGATCAGGGCGCCGTCCGGCTTCAACCACTGATAGCAATCGGCGAACAGCTTTGTGGCGCGCGGGTCTTTGAGTTGATCGAGCAGGGTGCTGGCATAAATCAGATCGTAGGGCGAGTTGCGGCGAGCCGGCGTGGCCACATACTTGCAGGGATTTGCCAGGACGATCTCCATCGGTCGCGGCAGACGGGGTTTCAGCCGGTCGCGGGCCCGGCGCAGTGCCGTGGAATCTGGATCGACACAGGTCACCTCGACTGAACGGACAAAGGTGCGCTCCTTCGTCAGTTGCAGGATTTCCAGCGCGGATCCGGTGTGCAGGCCCAGAATGCGAACCGATTCGGCGGCGGCCGCGCGTTGGGTCGTTTGCTGGGACAGCTCGTTGACAAGCTGCCAGAACCGATTGCGATAGGCGCGCACGGTGACCATATTGAGATAATGATGATCGAGGATCTGGGAGGGTGGATCGGCCCCGCCGGAGCGATTTTCCAGCAACAACTCCGGAATTTCGAACCCCTCAAACTTATTGGCGGGTGTGTTGAGGATGCGATAGAACAGCGCGCTCGTTTTTGACCAGGTGCGGAGCGGTCCGGTGATACAGGCACGCACCCGTTCGATTTCATCGGGTGGCGGGCTTTGTGCCAGGTAGTCCGCGATCCAGTTGCCGAGGGCTTCCATGTGACGGGCGAACTCCGGGTGGTGCCTGGCAATCACGGTCGGGACATCTGATGGGGGCAGGCGCGTCATCTCTTGGGTGATCCGGCTGAGCTGCGCGGCAACGCCATCCAGGAGCTGATCGATCTGTTCCTGGATGGCGTGCGGCAGTTGGCCGTTGTCTTGGGGTTGGGCAGTCGTCTTCACGGATCCGATTCTACTGTCAACCGCGAGGATCGCCAAACCGACTCGTTAGTCATTATTGCTTGTTCAGGAACCGCGTGATTACCGTGATATCTTCGGGCAGTTGGATCTGATCGCCAAACCTGAGGGTCTCCAGCGGATCTGTCTCCCAGGTCTTCTTGCCCGTGCGATAGACGCCCAGCCGAGTGTCGCGCTCGTGGTGCGGCTCTTGCACGAAGGCCAACCCCGTCAGCCGGCCATCCGAGTTGATGGAACAACTCGTCACCCGGCCGACGACGCGCCCCTTGCGGCTCACGATAATGTCACCCTGGTTCAGCAGCGCCGCGCGTTCCTCGTCGATCTGGAAACGCACCAGCCGTGCGTTGCGCACGGCCTCATGGGCCAGGTAAGCCCCTTTGCCGATAAAGAAAGGTTTGTAGAGCTTGACGTAAGGCGCAAAGCCCGAGTCGGAGGGATTGAGACCCAGCGGCCCGGCCAGTTCGTGGCCGTACAGCGGCAGGCCGGCTTCGATGCGCAGGCTGTCGCGCGCGGCCAGGCCGCACTCGCGCAGGCCGAACGCCCGGCCGGCTTCCAACACCGCGCGCCAGAATTTCAGCATGTCGGCCGGGCGGACAAAAATCTCGAATGCCATCGGTTCGCCGGTGTAGCCGGTGCGGCCCAACCAGAGGTCGAATCCACCCACGGTGGCGTGGATGATCTGGGTGCGCTGCATGTCCAACAGGGACTGCCGGGTCGGATCATCCTTGTCGAGCATGGCAAGCAGGATATCCCGAGACCTGGGCCCCTGGAGCGCCAGTTGCCCGCGGGCCTCATCGCCCAGCGCGGGATCGCGCATATCGCGCATCCGCACCGTTTCGGCGCCCAACGCCCGCGCCCAGGGCCGCTTCGGGTCGATCAGGACGCGGCCTTCTTTGATGGCCGTGAGCCAGGCCCAGTCCTTGTCGTTGTTGGACGCGTTCACAACCATCCAATAACGCTCAGGGCCCAGCCGGTAAACCCAAATATCGTCCACCACGCTGCCATCGGGCGCCAGCAGGAAGCTATATTGCGATTCCCCGACTTCATCGACCAACGCCACATCGTTGGCGGCGATGGTATTGAGGAAAAGATGGACGTCTTCACCGCTGAACTCGAACAGGCCCATGTGGCTCACATCAAACAGGCCGGCGTTGCGGCGCACAGCCAGATGCTCTTCCATGACCGAAGTGTACTGCACCGGCATCTCATAGCCGGCAAACGGCACGATTTTAGCGCCCGCCGCACGATGGGCGTCGTAGAGGGGGGTGCGTTTCAAACCGGGTTCTGCCTGGCCGCCATGGGTCGGATCCCACTTGAACTCCGGCAGCGCCTGCAACCCGCCGGGCACGACTGCCCGGGCGCGGCGGCCCACGCAATACGGCTTGTCAAAGGCCCAGCCGATCTCCCCGTTGAACGCCTCCGGTGAAGGGGGCCGCTCGGGCCACGCGTCGGCCAATTCGTGGGGCAGACGTCGGACGACCACCGGGCCGGGCGCCTTCACGAATTCGTCATCCGCGTCCATGAACACAAACCCATCCGATAGGGCGCGCAGCCAGTGCGCAACCCGCGGTTCGTGGGCCTTGGGCACCAACAACTGGAACAAATGCGGATCGGCGCCGACGCGTTTAAGCACGCCGGGGCTCATCAGCGTGCCGTCGGGTTCCAGCAGCCAGGTCGGCTGGGTCTGGCCCGGCTCCAGCGCGTACGCGTCGTTGGTCATCGCGACGTTGCAGAAGCCGCGCGCGTGCACGCCTGCAATCTCGATGATGTCCCATTCGCCGCCCGGATCCTTGGTATCTTTATACATGAAGTAGTGGTGCGGATAGCCGCTGGGGGCATAGGAGGCCAGATCCACCGAGCAGACCAGATCCACCACGTCGCGCTTGGCCTCTTCCAGCGCATCAAACGGGATGCGTGCGGAGTAAGTCGGCCCGCGCCGGCCGGCATACGCATGGGGCCGACAGGCCTTCAGCACGCGTGCGATGATGTCGGCCATCTGGGCGATGTGCTGGGGCTGGAAGCCGCGCTGGGTGATCCAGGGCGTGCCCAGGCGGATGCCGCTGGGGCTGCGGGCGCCCTTGTCGCCGGGGATGGTGTTGCGGTTGCAGACGATGCCGGCGATGTCCAGGATGCGGGCGGCCACGTCACCCATCAACGGCGTGCCCTTCTTTTTGTCCGGGCTGACGCCGCTGGTGGCGCGCACGCTCTTGCAGTCCACCAACAGCAGGTGCGTGTCGGTGCCGCCGTAGGGGATGTGCAGCCCGCGCTGCTGGAGCTCGGCCGCCAATTGGACCGCGTTGTCCACGATCTGTTGTTGAAGTTTCCGAAATTCGGGTGTCTGCGCCAGCTTGAACGTCACAGCCATGCCTGCAATCGCATTGACGTGCGGCCCGCCTTGCTCGCCCGGGAAGACGGCCGAGTCGACTTTGGCCGCCAGCGCCTTGTCGGTGGTAAGGATACAAGCGCCACGCGGTCCGTAGAGGGTCTTGTGGGTGGTGAAGCTGGTCACATGCGCGTAGCCAATAGGGCTGGGTACGACGCCCGCGGCCACCATGCCGGCGACGTGCGAGATGTCGGCCAGCAAGTACGCGCCCACCGCATCGGCGATCTTGCGGAAACGCTGCCAATCGGGCATCCACGGGTAGGAGGTGTAGCCCGCAATGATCATCTTGGGCTTGGCGTCCCGCGCGAGCTGCTCGATGGCGTCGTAATTCAGGCGCTCCGTCTCCGGGTCGATGCCGTACGAAACGATTTTGTACAGCTTGCCCGAACGATTAACCGGGCTGCCGTGGGTCAGATGCCCGCCGTGCAGCAGATCCATGCCCATCACAGTCGATCCCGGCGGCACCAGGGCGGCGTAGACCGCGCTGTTGGCGGGCGAGCCCGAGAGGGGTTGGACGTTTGCCCAGATGCCGACGGGTGCGATGCCGTTCGCGGCAAACGCCTCGGCGGCCCGCCGACGCGCCAACGCCTCCAGGACATCGGCATATTCCACGCCTTTGTAGTAGCGGTCATCGGAGAAGCGGCGATAGTTGGCGAGCTGCATCTCGTAATCCAGGATCTGGCTTTCGGTGAGCTCGTGCGTGTCGGGGTTCGGGTAGCCTTCAGCGTAGATATTCTGGAAGACCGATCCCAGCGCCTCCCGCACGGCCTCGGGCGCCTGGCTTTCGGATGGGATCAGGATGATCTTGCGA
>JAPKMS010000132.1 GCA_026645775.1 Anaerolineae bacterium | reverse complement strand
TTGGTCAATGGGCACTACATCTGGTTGTGCATGGATGCGGAACTCAAAAAGCCATACTTGACGAAGCATGCCCCTCCGATCTGCCTGCGATTCTCGATAGTGACGCAGGAGTTCCAATAGACCCAAAAAGCGGTATGTCTGGTGCCCAGTGTTCATGAACCCATAGAATGGCACTGGATTGGAGTATTGCTCGATTAGCCTTTTGTTTCTTCCCGCAAGTTGCTGATCACCTTCGCGCCCCTGAGCCGTATAGAGAAGAATGTCCCCTTCTATCCGATCACGGTACGGATTCTCTGCCATTAAGCGTCCCGATTCCTCGGCTGAAGTCATGATGGCAATATGGCGCAGGTTGCGTCGCGCATCCACTGATGGTCGAATGCCACCAAGATTCTCCACCTCCAGAACGAATCTTATCTGATCGTTGGTGTACAACTCACCTACCCGAAATACCGAGACCGGATTGATCACCATACTATGTCCTCTCGCATTCCCACACGATCAGCACATCCCAGCCCTGCGCACGGAGCAACGCCTGGTTAGCAGCATCCCGTTCCCGGTTGCGGGCCAGCTTCGCACTCCAATACGCCGCGTTCGCTTTTGGTTGCTTGCGCCCGGCCTTGCAGTCATGCCCATGCCAGAAGCAGCCGTGAACGAAAATGATCTTGCGCCGCCTCGAAAACACCAGGTCTGGATTTCCCGGCAGGTCCTTGCGGTGCAATCGATAACGATACCCCATCCCATGCACGAGTCGGCGCACGTGCATCTCCGGCTGCGTGTCGTTGCTGTGCACGCGGGTCATCGTGCGTTTGCGCTGCTCAGGCGTGAGGTTGTCGGTGTAAGCCGGACTCATAGCCCAAGTATAGCGCGGGTGACACCCATCGTCAAGCAGTTTTTGCCAGGGGATAGCGCAACAAGTCGGGGGGTGCCGCGATACTCTGGGCGGACGTCGGCGTCATGCTCGCAGGTGTCGGGTCGTGCCGCACCGCGGCCTCGCTGAACGCGGGGTCGCGGTACTGGTCGTAGTTGCGCTGGAAAAGTTCGACAAGCTGGACGATCTCGGCAGGAGCGGGCATCGGCGCCTCACAGGGGGTGGTTGATGGAGTCTGGCGATTTACAGTCTCGCACTGGTCGGGGATTGTAGCATAGCCGGGCGCGCGGGTCAATCGTCTCGGACTCGCGGGGTGCGCCCGACCAGGAGTTCCACTGAAAATGTGCGACACCGGGATTCACCACAGAGACGCAGAGAGCGCAGAGGCATTCCCGGTCTCGGCCTCCGCGGCCTCTGCGCCTCCGCGGTGCGGCACATTTTTCATCCGCTCAAAGTGCGTTGCGGTGAATCGCCAGCGAAACATCTCTTGGGCGGGAGTTGATCTGCGTAATTTGACAGGCAATCCCCCCGGTGTTACAATCGGCTTACTTACCGACCGGTTAGTAAAATAGAACTTGGAGGCGTTATGAACAGCGTAGACAGTCGTACTCGCAACCGTATTCTCCTGGTGCTTTTCCTGGGCGTGCTGATGGGCGCGTTGGATATCGCCATCGTCGGCCCGGCGCTGCACTCGATCCAGACCACCTTTGGCGTGAATGATCGCCTGCTGGCCTGGGTTTTCACCATCTATGTCCTTTTCAACTTGATCGGCACGCCGCTCATGGCGAAGTTATCCGACATTTTTGGCCGCCGCGGGGTTTACGTCGTCGACGTGACGCTCTTCGCCCTCGGATCGCTGGCGGTGGCGCTGTCGACCTCCTTCCCGATGCTGCTGGCCGGCCGTGCGCTGCAAGGGTTCGGCGCCGGCGGCATCTTCCCGGTCGCCAGCGCGGTGATCGGCGACACCTTCCCGCCCGAGAAGCGGGGCAGCGCACTGGGCCTGATCGGCGCGGTGTTTGGATTGGCATTTATCATCGGCCCCATCCTGGGCGGCGTGCTGCTGATGGCAGGCTGGCAGTGGCTTTTCATCATCAACCTGCCGGTGGCGCTGGTGGTGATCGTTATGAGTCTGCGCCTGTTGCCCGCCACGCGCGCGGCCGAGCGTAAGGCCTTCGATTGGCAGGGCATGGTCGTCCTCGGCGCCTTGCTGGTCGCGTTGACCTATGGCATCAACCAGATCGACACGGCACGCTTCGGCGCCAGCCTGACCTCGTTGAACGTCTGGCCCTTCCTGCTGCTGGCGGTGATCCTGGCGCCGGTCTTCCGGTGGATCGAACTGCGGGCAGCCGATCCGATCCTGCGCATGAGCCTCTTCGGCACGCGCCAGGCGGCCCTGGCGAACCTCCTCTCCGCGGGCGCGGGCCTGGGTGAGGCGGGGTTGGTCTTTATGCCCGCGTTGGCGGCTGCGGCGCTTGGCATGGCCGGCTCCAAGGCCAGCTTCATGCTGATGCCTGTCGTGCTGGCGATGTCGGTTGGATCGCCGCTGGCCGGCCGGCTGCTGGACCGTCTCGGCTCGAAGACGGTGGTTGTGGCGGGCGCGGCGCTGCTGGCCGCGGGCATGGCCGTCCTCAGCCAGGGCGCCGGCAGCCTGGCGCTCTTCATCGTGGCGGGTTTGCTGATCGGCCTGGGGCTGTCGGCCCTGCTCGGCGCGCCGGTGCGCTACATCATGCTCAACGAAGCGCCGGGAGCCGATCGCACCGCGGCCCAGGGCGCCATCACCCTCTTCACCAGCATCGGCCAGTTGATCAGCGGCGCAGCCGTGGGCGCAGTGGCCGCGTCTCGGGGCGGCGGCGCGGCGGGTTACACCGCGGCCTACCTGGTGATCGGCGGGGTCGCGGTGGTGTTGACGCTGCTCGCGCTGGGCTTGAAGGGCCGCGCGGCAGAACTGGCGACGGTGCAGCGCCATCGCCAGGCCGCGGCAGACGACGCGCAACCGGCGCATTCGTGACAGCGCCGACGCTGCGCAGCGCGAGGAGGTATTCCATGCCGGCCACCGACTCATCCATCACCCGCGACCGCATCATCGAGCAGGCCACGCGCCTCTTCGTGAGCCGCGGCTATCACGCCATGTCCATGCGCGAGATCGCGGAGGCGGTGGGCGTCACCAAGGCCGCGCTCTACTACCACTTCAGCGACAAAGAAGCGCTCTTTGTCGCGGTGCTGACCGCCAGCCTGGATCGGCTGGAAGCCATCCTCCGCACAGCGCGGGCCACGGGCCGGACGGCGCGCGAGCAGGTGCGCGAGATGCTGAACGGCATCTTCGCCCAGTCGCCCGAACAGCGCGCGATCGTCCGGGTGGCGCGCCAGGAGATGGCTGCCCTGAGCCAGGAAACGCTGGAGCAGTTTGGCCGCCTCTACTACGCCAAGTTCGTTGGTCAGGTGGAGGCGATCCTGGCCGACGGGGTGGCGCGGCGCGAGCTGCGCGAGCTTGACCCGCGCCAGACCACGTGGCTGCTCATGGGGATGGTCTACCCGCTCCTCGACGCCGCGCCCACCGGGGATGCCGGCGCCGAGGAGTCGGCGCTTGCCCTGGCGCTGACGGTCTTCTTTGACGGGGTGGGCTGCCAACCTGCGGGTGAAATGGGCGGGGATTTGGGTGCATGAAGAAGACGGTGCTGCGGCATCCGGTGGAGCCGGTGAGCGGATGAGCGCGTGAGGCCGCGGCATCCGCTCACCGATTTCTCCTACCCGGCGCCGCTGCCTCCGCCGCCACCGGCGCCCCCGCCGCCCGCGCCCCCGGATGCCGATGCGGTTGTGGTGTGCGCGGAGGATGTCATGGCGACGAACGCGGCCACGCTGCCCGTCCCCGAATCGGTCGCCGCGTGGAACCAGGCGGGGATCTCAGCCCCGCCGCGTTTCTGAAAGGCCTTCGCCCAGCCTTCGACCAGGCCGAAGGCGGCCGCATAAGGCAGGTAGCGCTCGAACAGCCTGAGATCCCACGCCGCGTCCCGGCCCTTGACGACCTCTCGGAGATACGCCCCGAAGCTCTGCCAGCGTGCCGCCTCGCGCGCCCCCTCGTCGGACAACGGCGAGTAGATCCCGGCCATGATAAGCGCCACCATGCCCAGCAGGAAAGCCACAGCCACCAGGATAAACGGCCACCCGCCATACAGTTCAACGAGCAGCACGCCCAGCGCACCGAGCGGCAGCATCAGGAGGAGCAAGACGACGCCGAGGATCGCGAAGCGCTTCGCGGTCGCCTGGCGCTGCGGGTCGATGAGGTGGGCCGCGCTCAGCTCCGCGGTCAGAGGGTCGGCGAACTGTTTAAGCTTGCTGACCAGGCGGCTGCCCACCTCGGACATTTTCGCCGTCTCTGTGGGCCCGGTTTTGCGGGTAAACAGCAGCGCCAGCAGCCCTTGTTCGTGGGGCTGCAAGTCGCGGGGCGCGGGATCGAGCAGCCGCACGGTAAACTCACGGCCTCCATACCAGTGTTTGAGGGGGGACTCTTCGACGCTCAGGACCCCGCGCTGGGCCAGATCGAACAGCGTGCCCAACGCATGCACCGCGCTCGGCCGCCCATTTGCCTGCCCGAGTGCGCCGGCCAGCGCAGGCGGCAATTCGTCCGGGAGGGTCGAAGTGCGCGTCAGGCCCGGCCCGATGGCCGTCTCCGGCCGCCGGCCGCGCCCCCAGAGCGCCCCAAGTGCGGCCAGGCCCGCGGCCAGCGCCGCACCGGCCCCGGTCAGGAAGCCCGGCATGGCCGCCCGTGCCGAAGCCGCGCGCGCCTGCCAACCGGGCGGCTCGGCGATCAGCGATCCGGCCGGGAAGGGCAGGGCCACCGTCAGCGGCGTATTCGGCGCCTGATTCTGCGCCGTCCAGATCACCTGGCCGTCCCCTGGGGCTATTTGTGCGTCGCCTCGGCGCACTTCCGGGGGGCCGCTGGGCTGCAAGTTGGATGGATAGGTGAGGCGCACCGTGGCCGAGGCGATCGTGTATTCGTAGTCGGTGGGCAGCGCGTTCCACCAGAAGAGGTCGACACCCTCAGCCTGCCGGATCACGCCCAACACGCGGTATTTGAGCCGGAAGATGTGCGTCGTATCTGAGGTGGGGGCAAAATGCCAGGTGACTTTGCTGAGGGTGCCCCTCTCGATTTCCACCTGGCCCGCCCCTGTGCCCGGCGGCAGGGGCAGGCCATCCAGGCTGGCCCTGATGTCTTCGATGCCGTCGGCGTAATCGCCCGGCAGCTCGCGATACACGTAGGTGAACGGGCCGCCCTCAAATCGAAAAACCACGGTCTCTGTGACTTCGAGGACGCCGCTCTCCGTCAGGTTCCAGTCGACGTCGAAACGTTCCGCGGTGTAGCTCTTGGTTGCCCCGACGCACGACGGGACCACACACAGCAAGAGCAGGGCCGATACGAGCAGGGCTCGCTTGAACATGATCTCCTCCTTCAAAAGTGCGCGACGCTGGGATTCACCACAGAGACGCAGAGCGCGCAGACGAATCCTCTTCACGCCCACGGTCAACCTTCCGCCTTACACATCACCAGATCCCCGGCAGCAGACGCTAGCGCGTGCGAGCAGCAGTTGGCATCTTGTCACCGCTCATCGTTTTGCATCAGCCGCTTCATGAGAATGCGCGTTCATAATGAGATGTACCACCGCCGCGCATCGAGCCACCTCGCGACCCAGGTCAGGATGAGCACGATGGCCGCTGCCTGGAGTGGGATCAGCCAGGGCGGCGCATCCACGTACCAGCCGGGGATCGGCGGCAGCGCAAAGAAACCGAGCAGGACGCCGTGCAGCACATACAGCAGGAGCGGATTGCGGCCCCACGCGGACAGGAACGGCAGGCGCAATCCTCGGCCGCTCACGCTCAGTGCGTGGAACCCCAGGAAGATCAGGGCGCTCAGCCCCAGGCTGATCAGGATGTAGCTGGCCGACGCGCGAGTCTTGCTGACGGGAATCGCCAAACTAACCAACCAACCAACAAACAAACTGACCGACAAACCAACCAACAACACCAAACCCGCCCGCGGCGCCTTGCGCCACCGCAGGGCCAGATCATGATATCCATCGGCGAGGACCGTCGCCAGGATCAGCAGGCTGGCCCAGCTCAGGCTGCCCCACGGCCCGTTGTGCGGCGCGCTCCGCACCGCGTCCAGCCAGCAGCAGGCCAGCAGCGCCTGGTAGGCGGTCAGCAGCCCCAGACCGATGCCGATGCGCCAACCGGCCGGCAGGCGAATGACCGGCAGCGTGAGCAAGCCAGCCGCGCCCAGGGCCTGCAGCAGCCCCCAGTTGACCGTGCTGGGATAGACACCCAACAGGTTGCCGCCTAACGTCATCAGGAAGCCCAGTCCGATGAGCGCCAGGTTGCGGACAACGACGTGCTCGTAGGCCTTCCGCGCGCCGTCCCGCGCCAGCCTGCGCCGGAACGAGGGGCCATAGGTCAGGCCGATAGCGAACACGAACAGCGGCGCGATCAGGTCGATGACGGTGTAGCCCACGTCGGGCGCGTGCTTCAACCAGGCGGGCACGCGGTTCACGTCCGCCAGATAGTCGGCCAGCGTCATCAGCAGGATGGCGAAGCCCCGGAACTGGTCGATGGCGTCGAGGCGCGCGGATGTGTCGGGCATGGTCATTCCGCCTTAAAGTCCAGCACCCGCCAGGCGGCCGAGTCGAGCGGCAGATTGCCCAGGTAGGTGCGCGCAGCGGTGAGCGCCCGGTCCGGGTCGCCCAGCAGCGCCAACGGCACGCGCAGCACGATCGTGTGGGCGTCACGGCTCACCTGCACACCCGTATCCCTGAGCTCGCGGGTCTGGTCGTATACCGTATCGGACAGCTCGCCAACCCTGACGTGGATCTTGGGCATGGCCGCAAAGGGCCGATCCAGCCGGTAGCCGAAGAGGTAGGCGGACAATGCCACGCCCTCAGCCAGCGGCTTCGACAGCACCAACGATAGCACCAGGTCGCTGCCTGTGCGTCGCACGGTGTGCCACTCCACGCCCACGAACGCGGCCCGTTCCGCGCCGGTGAGCTCCTCTGGCGCCACGGCGCTGGGCTTGCCCGCATCCGCCTCCAGATTCACATCCGCGTCCCCCGCGAGCATGACGGTCGGCGCATAATCCCCGAACAGCTCGTTGGCGCGGATGAAGGAGGCCAGGTAACGGGCGTTGGATTCATACTGGGTGCGGTGCGCCTCCAGGGCCATCTGCTTGCGGCTGACCTCCTCGCGGCTCAGCGGCAGGTTCCACCAGGTGACCTCGCCCACGAGGGAGGCCGGCGGCGTCAGCGGACGGTCCGGCGCCTGGCCGCGCGGCTGGGGCCAGTGCGGATCGTGCACCAGGTAAGGATACAGTTGCGGCGTCAGCCCCAGGTCCCACAGCGCCACGCGGGTGAAGGCGTAGAGCGCCATGTGATCCGGGTTAAGGTCGGCAGGGTGCGACAGAAACACCTTGGTGGGCCGGAATTCCTTGAGGATCGCCTCCAGGTCGGCCAGGATCTCCTCGCCCTTATACGCTGCGCCGGGGTGATAGGCGTTCGTGTAAGGGACTTGGATGACGCGCGTGAGCATGCTGCGCAGCGGGGGCTCATCGCGCCAATGCGTCGTCCAGATCGCCAGGGTGCCGAAGTCGGGGTAGCCGAGAAAGGTGAGCTGCTCGGGCTTGAGGCCCAGGGCGGTCGTGGCCGCAACGGCTTCGTCGTGGCGCACCAGGCCCATTGCCTCAACCTGGCCGGGCAGCAGCTCCGGCTGCTTGCGGTACAGCACGAAGGACCACTGGTTGGCGTCGCCGTTGGTCAGAAAGACCACGCGCACCGGCAGGCCCAGGCTGACTGCCTTCTGAATGACGCCGCCGTTGCCGATGGTCTCATCGTCGGGGTGCGGCGCGAGGATCAGGATGCGATCGGCCGCGTTGAAGGTCAATTCGGGCGTGTTGGGGGCCGCAGCAGGCTGAGGTGCTGTGTTGGGCTGAAGCGGCGCGCCGGGCCGGGCAAGCTGGGCGAGCCAGGCGAGCAGCAGTAACAGCCCGACGGCAGCGGCAGGTTGCAAAGCACGAACGGGGATCCGAAATCGACTCTTCTTCATATCCTTGCTTTCCGTATCGCTGCGATGATGCCCATGACGCGCATTGTCGCACCGCGTCATAAGCATGTCAAGAAGGACGGGGCTGCGCCCCGGGGCGAAATCATTGTGCGAACTACGCAGCGCAGTGGCGACCGAGGTCGCTGCTAAAGGGCGCTGCGGCGCCGTCCGTCCACCTTCGTGGACGTTGTCGGGTCAGCACCGGCTGACCTCGCAGCCGCAGGCTCGTTAGGCGTGACCTCGGTCGCCTATTGCTATTGCTATTTCGGGTCTAATCCGATTCTCAGCAGCTTTTTAGCTCTCTTTAAAGTAAAACTTCCGACTTGCGCGTATAATTTTCACCGGAATAGGCGAAAGAGGCCGGCCTGACCTGGCAGGTTTCAGCCGCCTGTCGTGATGTGGAGGGATGAGATATGGGAAAGGTGCGTATTGGGACTTTGACGGCCCTGCTGGTGGTTGCGTTAGCCTTGTCGGCTTGCTCGACGGTGCTGCCCGGCGCGACGACCAGTTTGAATAACCTGGGCAGCACTTTGAGCACCCTTTTGCCGCGCGCACAAACCGCCGCGGCGTCTGCCGCTTCAGCGAACACTGCGCCGCAAGCTGCGGCCGCAGCCGTCACCGTGGGCGATCTGCAAGCCGCTTTGGAACAGGTGTATGCTGCGGTCAATCCATCAGTAGTCAACATCCGGGTCGTCATGCAAGCCGAGACTGGGACGATCCAGGGGACTCCGAACCGGCAGTTCCCGTTCGGCCAGGGCACGCCTGACCAGAACACGACCCCCCAGGCCACGGCCGAGGGCTCCGGTTTCGTGTGGGACAAGCAGGGCCACATTGTGACGAACAACCACGTGGTGGATGGCGCGACCGAGATCACCGTCACTTTCTCTGATGGCACATCGCTGCCGGCTGAGAAGGTGGGCAGCGATGCCGACAGCGACCTCGCGGTCATCAAGGTGGATCCGGCCAAGATCGCGCTCCAACCTGTCGCCGTCGCAGACTCGACCCAGGTCAAGCCGGGCCAGCTCGTGGTTGCCATCGGCAACCCGTTCGGCCTGGAGGGCAGCATGAGCTTCGGCATCGTCAGTGCGGTGGGCCGCAGCCTGCCGACCAGCAGCGGGACGAGCGATGGGACCGGCCGCATGGCGAGCTACACGATCCCCGACGTCATCCAGACCGATGCGCCGGTGAACCCCGGCAACTCCGGCGGCGTGCTGTTGGACCTGGCGGGCAACCTGATCGGTGTGCCCACGGCCATCGAATCGTCGGTGAACTCTTCGGCGGGCGTTGGCTTTGCCGTGCCCTCCGTGGTCGTGCAGAAAGTCGTGCCTGAGCTGATTGAAAAGGGCGTTTTCGTGCATCCGTACATCGGAATCAGCGGCGGCTCTCTCACTTCCCAGGTAGCGCAGGCGATGGATTTGCCCGAGACGCAGCGCGGCGCCCTGGTGGTCAGCGTGACCGCGGGCAGCCCGGCCGAGAAGGCTGGCCTCCGCGGCAGCGCCAAGCAGGCAGAGATCAACGGCGAGCAGGTGCAGGTCGGCGGCGATGTGATCACCGCCATTGGCGGGCAGCCGGTCAAGGATTTCGAGGATCTGACTGCTTACCTGGCCCGGTGGGGCAAGGTCGGCCAGCGAGTTGAGCTGTCCATCCTGCGGGATGGCAAGACCGAGACCTTGGCGCTGACCCTGGCCGCTCGCCCCGGCAGCAAGACCGCGGCCGCGACATCCAAGGGTGGTGAATCGCAAGCGACCGCCGGTAACGCCTGGCTGGGCGTCAACGGCACTGATCTGACCGCCGAGTTCGCGGAGGCAATGGATCTGGACCGGAACCAGACGGGCGCGTTGATCGCGACCGTCACCCGCGGCAGCCCGGCCGACAAGGCGGGGCTGCGCGGCAGTTTCATGGCGTATCAGACGCAAGCCGGCGAAGAGGTCATGATCGGCGGCGACGTGGTCACCGCGGTGGACGGTAAGGCTGTCGAGACGATGAGCGACCTGGCAACGGCGATCCAGGCCCACATGTCCGGGGATCAGGTTGAGCTGACCGTGCTGCGCGATGGCAAGGCGTTGAAAGTTGAAGTGACCCTGGCCGCCCGGTCGGCGACCTCGAACTAGCAGAACGTTTGGATTTGCGCGAATGACGTGCCAGGCACTTGCCAAGTGCCTGGCACGTGCTATTTACCCCATAAACGTCTGATAGAGCAACACGGCATTCAGGCCGATGATCACGGCCGTGGCCGCCCAGGCCAACACCTTGGTGAGGCGGCTGTTGGTGAACGGACCCATGACTGTCGGGTTGCTGGTGAACAGCACCAGCGGGATCACCGCGAACGGCAACTGGAACGACAGGCTCACCTGCGACAGCACCAGGATGCGCAGCGGATCGACGCCCAGCCCGATGATGATCAGGGTCGGGAGCATGGTGATGAACCGGCGCAGCCAGACGTTCATCTTGTGGTGGATGAACCCTTCCATGATGACCTGGCCGGCCATGGTCGCCGTCGTCGAAGAGGCGATGCCGGAGGCCAGCAGCGCCAGCGCAAACGCGACGCCGGCCAACGGGCCGAGCAGCGGCGTCAGGGTGCGATGCGCCGATTCCAGCGAGTATTCGGCCAGCTTCCCGCCCGAGAACGCAGTGGCCGACATCACCAGGATCGCCGCGTTGACGAAAAAGGCGCCGTTGAGCGCCACCAGCGCATCCACCACCGAGAGCCGGTAGATCTTCTTCTTGCGCTGCAGCGAATCGCTCGGCCGGACGCGCGTCTGGATCAGCGCGCTGTGCAGATAGAGATTGTGCGGCATCAGCGTCGCGCCGATGATGCCGACGGCCACCAGCGTCGCGCCCACGGGCAGCGAAGGCACGACCAGCCCGCGCACCATCGCGCCGAGGGGCGGCTTGGCGAGCAAGATCTCGGCCATGTAGCCGAAGCCGATCACGGCGATCAGCCCGATGATGACCAGTTCCACCTTGCGGAAGCCGTAGCGCTCCAGCAAGAGGATCAGCGAGATGACGATCCCGGTCAGCAGCGCAGCCGGGAACAGCGGGATGCCGAAGAGTAGGTTGAAGCCGACCGCACCGCCCAGAAACTCCGCCAGATCGGTCGCCATCGCGGCCAGCTCGGCGGTGACCCACAGGGCGATGCTGGCCCAGCGCGGGGTGCGATCCCGGCAGACCTCGGGCAGCGTTTTACCCGTGGCGATGCCGAGCTTGGCCGCCAGGATTTGCATCAGGATCGCCATCATGTTAGCCAGGAAGATCACCCACAGCAGGCGATAGCCGAACCGTGCGCCGCCCTCGATGTCGGTGCCCCAATTGCCGGGGTCCATATAGCCGACGCTGATGACGAAGGCCGGGCCGAAGAAGACGAGCGCCCGCTTGAGCACGGTGATGCTGCCGTAACGAACGAACAGCTCCCGCGCCCGCGCCAACTCCTCGGCCAGCCAGGGCCGCCGTGGGAGGCTGATTTCGCTGAGGGTGTTGGCATCCAGCAGGATCTGGTTGGCATCCACGCGGGATAGGGCGAGCTCATGGCCGTCAATCCGATAGGTGATCGGCTCGCCCAGCGGATCCGCGCGCACCGCTGCGATCGCTGTGCCGGCAGCCAGGCCCGCGGCCCCCAGGCGGGCGCGCAGCGCCGGCACGTCACCGATGTCCTGCACCTGCGCGGCCTGGCCGATCTCCAGTTCGGAAAGCGGCATGCACTCGGCGGGCGCCTCGACGACGGCGATGCTGGCCGCAGCCGCCGGGGTCAGGCTCAGGCGTTGGCGGCCGCTCCACACCAACACGCGGCCGGGCGTGCGCTCGTCCACCTCCACCTGCGCGCCGCGCGTCAGGCCGATCAGGGCCAACTGCGCGAACAACGCAGGCGGCTCGTCCTCGACGTGGGTGATGCGGCCGATGCGGTGGAGCGGCCAGGCTGCCAGGGATGTGCCCTGTTCCGCAGGCAGCTCGCCATCGCGCGTGGGGATCGGATCGCCGTGCGGATCGAAGCGCGGATAGCCCAGCGCCTGTTCCAGCGCGTCCAGCTCGTCCGGGGTGGACAGGTGTTCGCGGCGCGTGGCTTCGTTGTGCAGTGCGCTCAGGGCCAATCCCTCTCGGTCGGCCAGGTAGCGCTCCCACAGCCGATGAGCGCGGATCAATTCCAGTGCGCGGCGTTCGCCGGCGCGTGAGATTTGCAGCGCGCCGGCCTCACTTTGCGCCCAGTCGCGGCGGCGCAGCTCGGATTCGATCAGCTCGTAGCGCCCCGGTTGCAGGTCGGCGGCGCGGATCAGATCGCGCGGCCGCACCAACGGCTGCTGGCGTGAGAGATGGTAGAGCGCCTTGAGGGTATCCTCGGTGATCTCGTCCAGGCCCAACGAGACGCGCCGCGTCTGGCGCCACAGTACAACGAGCGCGATGGAAAGCGCGACGATCGCAACGGCAAGGGCGACGATCACCGCAATGAGCGCGGCTACGGGGTTCGTTAAATTCATATTTCACACGCTTTCGGTGGGGCGCCAGGTTACACGCCCCCGGTTTCCTTGGGCTCGACATGGATCGTGATGCGCGTCTTGGGCCACCGGGTGCGGATCTCATTCTCGATCGCGGTGCACCGATCATGCGCGGCCTGCACGCTGAGGTTGCCGGGCAGGAGCAGGTGAAACTCCACATAGCGCCGTGAGGCGGACTTGCGCGTACGGAACTTGTGGTAGACGACGTCCGGGCCTTCCTTCGCCCGGAGTATGGTCTCGATTTCAGCCATTTCCTCCGCGGGCAAGGCGATATCCATCAGCCCGGCGAACGACCGCTTGATGAGGCTGACGCCGGTGCGAATGATGTTCAACCCCACGGCGATGGCAATGATCGGGTCGAGGATCGACCATTTCGGCATCAACAGCACCACGGCGAGGGCCGCGACCACGCCCACCGAGGTCCAGACGTCGGTCATCAGATGGTGGGCATCGGCCTCCAGGGTGATGCTGTCGTACTCTTCGGACTTGTGCAGCATAAAGCGCGAGACGCCGAAGTTGATGGCGGAGGCGACCAGGGAGACGACCAAACCGGGACCGAGGTCTGCCAGCGGGGCGGGATTAAGGAAGCGGCTGATCGCCGTGTAAATGATCGTCACCGCGGCGACCAGGATCAGCGCGCCTTCGATGCCGCTGGAGAAATACTCGGCCTTGTCGTACCCATACCGGTACGATTCGTCGGCGGGCCGCGCGACGGCGGAGAGCGCAGCAAAGGCCACCAGCGCGGCCACCAGGTTCACCGACGACTCGGCCGCATCCGAGAGCAGGCTGACCGAATGGGTGAGCAGATACGCGCCGAACTTGAGCAGCATCGTGA
>JAPKMS010000131.1 GCA_026645775.1 Anaerolineae bacterium | reverse complement strand
GGTCGGCGCTCCGGCGAACTGCGTGCGGAACACCAGCGTGTTGACGAAGAAGCCGATCAACGGCTCGACTTCGGCACGGGTGCGGTTGGCAATGGCCGACCCCACGGAGATGTCGTCCTGGCCGGAGTAGCGATACAGCAGCGTCTGGTAGGCGGCCAGCAGCGCCATAAACAGGGTCACACCTTCGCGCTGGCTGAAACCGCACAGGCCGTCGCTAAGCTCCCGGTCAAAATGGAAGGTGTGCACTGCGCCGTTGGCGCTCTGCACGGCCGGCCGGGGCCGATCGGTGGGCAGTTCCAGCAGGGGCGGCGCACCGGTCAACTGCTGCTTCCAGTAGGCCACCTGCGCCTCCAACGCCGCGCCGCGCAGCCACTGGCGTTGCCAGGCCGCGTAATCGGCGTATTGGAGCGTCAGCGCCGGCAGACCGGCCATGCGGACAGCATCTTCGGGCGAGGCGATCTTGTTTCCAGCGTACACCTCGTACAGCGCGGCCAGTTCGCCTACCAGGATGCCCATGGACCAGCCGTCAGCGGCGATGTGGTGGACCGTCATCACGGCGATGTGCTCGGTTTCGGCCAGACGGATCAAGCGGCCGCGCAGCAGGGGGCCGGTCGCCAGGTCGAAGGGCCGCCGCACTTCTTCAGTGGCGAGGCGCAGGGCGGCTTGTTCACGCTCAGGTTCAGGCACTCCATCCGCGCCGTCGAGACGATCAACCGGCAGCGCAATCTCCAGCGCCGGTGCGACCACCTGCTGCGGCACCCCGCCGTGGGCAACAAAGGTTGTGCGCAGCACCTCGTGCCGGCGGACGACCTCGTTCAACGCGCAGCGCAGCGCATCCGCGTCCAGCGGGCCCGACAGGCGGATGGCTGTGGGGATGTTGTAGAACAAGTTGCCGGGTTCGAGCTGATCCAGGAACCACAGACGCTGCTGGGCAAACGAGAGCGCCAACGCACTGTCGCGCGCGATCCGCTGGAGCGGCGGTGCCGCCGCCGGTGTGCCTGCAACGCGCGCGGCCTCGATCTGCGACGCCAGGCCGGCAAGTGTGGGCGTCTCGAACAGCGTACGCACCGGCAGCTCCACGCCGAACAGTTCGCGCACCCGCGAGATCACACGCATGGCCAGCAGCGAGTGGCCGCCCAGGTCGAAGAAGCTGTCATGGATGCCGATGCGCTTGACGCCCAGCAGCCCGGCCCAGATGCCCGCCAGCAACTCTTCGGTGGCCGTGCGCGGAGCCGCGTAACCTGCACCGCTCTCGGCCGCGTCTCCCTCCGGCGCGGGCAGCGCCTTGCGGTCGATCTTGCCTGTCGCGGTCAGCGGCAGTGAGGCCAGTTGGACGAAGATCGCAGGCGTCATGTAGGGCGGTAGCTTCTCCTGCAAATAGGCTCGCAGATCGCCGGCATTGAACCCGGTTTCCCCATCTCCTGCGTAACTATCAGCCGGGACAACGTAGGCGATCAGCCGCTTTTGGCCATCGGCGGACTCTTGAATGTCCGCAGCGGCTTCCAGCACCGCCGGATGCTGCCGCAGCGCGGCCTCGATTTCGCCCAGCTCCACGCGGAAGCCCCGGATCTTCACCTGGTCATCGTTGCGGCCCAGGAACTCCAGATTACCATCGGGCAGCCAGCGGACGAGATCGCCGGTGCGGTAGAGGCGGTGGGAAGATTGAAGATCGAATCTTGAAGACGGCGTGCCTTGGGGTATTGAGTCTTCAATCTTCAATCGGCTCTTGTCAATCTGCGCAAATGGGTTCGGCACGAACTTTTCGGCGGTGAGCGCCGGGCGGCCCAGGTAGCCGGCCGCGACGCCGGCGCCGCCGATCAGCAATTCGCCGGGCACGCCGATCGGCACGGGGCGCTGGCGGGCGTCCACCACGTAGGCGCGCACGTTGGCGATGGGGCGG
>JAPKMS010000130.1 GCA_026645775.1 Anaerolineae bacterium | reverse complement strand
CTAGCAGCGGGATTGCCCTGGAGGGGCTGAATGCTTTTATCGTGGGCACGACCTACTCCACGAACCTCCCCGGGACGAACTGTGCAAACAGCGACGACGGGAACGTCGTGGTCGCCAAGCTCGGACCACTTGGGACCCCGGTGTACACCACTTGCCTCGGCGGCAGTGACCTCGATCGCGGCTCCGGCATCGCCGTGCGCGACAGCGCCGCTTACGTGACCGGCGAGAGCTTCTCGCTTGACCTCCCCGGCGGTTTGTCCGCTGTCTCCGGTGACATCCTGGTGGCTCAGATGGACGCGGTTGGGGCCTGGACCAACACGGCACTTATCGGCGGAAGCGCCGAGGATGCGGGGACAGGCATCGCCATCGACGGGTTGGGCAACATCTATCTGGCCGGCACCACCTCCAGCGATGCGGACTTTCCCGTGACGGCGGGCACCGCCGCGTGGGGTGGTGGCCTGAACGATGCGGTCGTCGTGAAACTGCTTCCTAATTTCACCACGATCGACTTTGCCACCTACCTGGGGGGCAGCGACGAAGATGACCCATCGGATATCGCGGTCGACACCGTCCAGGCTTTGTATGTTGGGGGCGCGACTTTTTCGAACAATTTCCCCGTGACAGCCGCCAGCGCTTACGACCCCACTCAGAACGGCAACTTCGACGTGTTTGCCGTGCGCATGCACTCGAGCAGCGGTGCGCCGAACAAAGTCACCTACGGGACGTATCTGGGTGGGTCAGGAGATGATTGGGGCTTTGGCGCCGCCACTGACACCGGTGGTCATATCTTCGTCACTGGCAGCAAGCAACCCCCTAACTCGGCGGACGCATTCGTGGCGAAGCTGAAGGTGAGCAGCCCGCCCGGTGCGCCGGTAGTATCTATCTCCGCCAGCGGCGCCAACGCCGTCCTGAACTGGCTTGCGGTGGGCTCCGCAGCCACATACCAGGTTTTTCGCAGCACCAGACCGTACTTCATTCCGGGCAACGGGAGCGTCGCGCTGCCGCGCCCCGATCAGAGCGCCATTTCGCAGACGGATACCGGCGCGCTGACACCGGTGGGCGCCTACTTCTACGTGGTCAAGGCCGTCAGCGCAGCGCCGGCGGCCGGCGCGAGCTCCAACCAGGTCGGCAAGTTCACCTTCCAGTTGACGCCGGGGCTGAACTAGCACACTTCAGACCTCCGAGGTCTCGACGGCCTCGGAGGTCTCCCATGTTGATTTCATCGTGGGAACATAGACCTCTCCTGATACTAAAGTTTGACCGAAATATCACCCGCCCTGCGGACGACAGGCACCCCCCCTCCATGTTACCATTCTGGTATCTTCATTGATTATTGTATCAGGTCGTCACATGTCTCTCAATCCTGCAGCGCGCCAGCGCCACATCCTCGAGCTTCTCGATGCGCACCGTAGCCTGACCATCCAGGAGCTGACAGCTGCGTTGGGCGTATCGGCAATGACCGTGCATCGCGATCTCAACAGACTGGTCGATAGCGGCCAGCTTGCGAAGACCCGTGGCGGCGCGGCGCTGCCCGCGCGAGCCAACAGCCACGCCAGCGCGGCCGGAGCCTGTGCCATGTGCAACCGAGCCGTACCTGAGCGAAGCGCGGTCATCCTGCAGGGCCCGGAGCGCGGCCGCCTGACTGCGTGCTGCCCGCACTGCGGCCTGGCGCTGTTCGAACACGACACCTCAGCCGGTCTGATGCTGGTCACGGATTTTCTTTACGGCCAGATGGTCAGCGCGAACGACGCGTCTTACCTGCTGGGGAGCAGCGTTTCGTCCTGCTGCACGCCAGGGATCCTGGCGTTTGTGGGCCGCGACGATGCCGAGCGATTCCAACGGGGGTTTGGTGGGGAAGTCATGAGTTTCGCACGAGTGCGGCAATACTTGCTCAGCACGATGTCCATTTCCCCAATGATGCTAACGTAGGTGCAATGTTGGCCCGGATGGCAAGACAGCCATCACCCCAACCGAGGAGAAAAGCAATGCGGCACTATCTTATCCTGGGCCTGTGGCTTATGGCAGTCCTGGCGCTCATGACGGCATGTGCGGCGACGCCGTCACGACAGCCTTCTACCGTTCCCGCCGCTACGCTTGCCCCTGCGTCGGCATCGACGCAGAGTGCCCTGGCGCCCGCGGGTCCAACCCTGGGCAGCCAGCGGTCCGGCGACTTGCAGGCGTGGCTGAGCAGCGACCCGGTGCAGCCGAAACGGGGCGAGGCCGAGATGGACGCGTACCTGCTCGGGGCCGAGGGCCAGCCGGTCACAGATGCTAAAGTGACCTTCGACATCGATATGACGAACATGAGTCATGGCCTCAATCAGGTGGTCGCCGAACCGGCCGGAGATGGCCACTACCGGGGCCAGGTGCACTTCGCGATGCCGGGCCCGTGGCGCGTGATCGCCATCGTCGAGCGCCCGGGGCAGGAGACGGCGAAGATGCGCTTCGAGTTCACGGTGAATCGACAGTAGGAGACGGGGCAGTGAACCTTACGACAGCGATCGCATTATCAGTCCTCTTCGCCGCAATCAGCGCGGGCGTTGGCATTTATCTGTTGCGCTACCGGGCTGCGGTGACGGAGATGCTCGGCATGATGATCGGGATGACCTTCGGCATGATGTCGGGCATCGCCATCGGCTACTTCATCGGGGCCGCGACCGACATGTTCATCAGCAACCTGGTGGGCGTCACGGTCGGGCTGGCCTTTGGGGCCGGCTTCGGGAGCCAGGGGGGACTGATGGGCACGCTGGATGGCGCGATGGGCGGCTTCATGGGGGGCATGATGGGGGGCATGCTGGGCGTCATGGTCAACATCTCGCCGCTGGCCGTCTGGGTGACGGCGGCCTTCACGACCGTCATCTGCCTGACGGTGTACGTTGGATTGATCCGGCTGGTGCAGCGGAGCAGCCACAAGCAGTACGCCAAAGACCCGGTCTGTGACATGCTGGTGGACGTCGCGACGGCGAAACTGACCAGCGCGTATCACGGCGAGACGGTGTACTTCTGTGCCCCGGGCTGCAAACGCGCGTTCGACAAGGATCCCGAACGCTACCTGGTGCAGTCGTTACGCCAGAGCACCGCGGCCGACGCACCGGCGATGCTGAACTAAACACAGGACGCGGCGTAGGGGCGGGGTCTCCCCGCCCAGGACGCGGGCGAGGAGACCTCGCCCCTACCCATCGAGGTAACTGAATGGCTCAAACCAGGAATGTCACGCTCCCCGTAACGGGCATGACGTGCGCCAATTGCGCCACGGCGATCGAGCGGAACGTCCGCAAGCTGCCCGGCGTCGACGTGGCCAACGTGAATCTCGCCAGCGAAAAGCTGACCGTCATCTTCGATCCGGCGCAGCTCG
>JAPKMS010000129.1 GCA_026645775.1 Anaerolineae bacterium | reverse complement strand
TCATTATCCGTGAATTATCTCCTAACGCAAATTAAGGCTGACAAAGAAAACCCCAGCGCCGATCGAGGCCGCTGGGGTTCCGTGGCAAGATGTTTTCTATTTGTGGGCAAGTGCTGCTGCACCCGCTCTGCGGCCGGACCAAGGCCGCCTCCAGGGTATCACAGCTTCGCGATCACATCCTCCAGCGCGCGGCGGCTGGGCCGGAGCTTTTCCGCCGGCAAGTGTACCAGCGGCGTGTCCGTGTAGGCCAACAGCTCGTGCAGATCAGGCCGCTCCTTTTCGTTGACGTAGATCAGCCCCGTGATGAACTCCTGGTTGGCGCGCGCGGTCTCCAGCGTTTTGAAGGCGTTCAGTTTGCTGGTGGGATCGTAGTCGGGATCCAGCTTCTTTAGCCGGATGCGCGAGCCGTCGTGCATCGCCACTTCCATCTCGCCCTCGTAGTAGCCGATGGTGATCTCCTCGTAGGGCGGGATGAAGTTCAACTCGTTGAGCGCCGTCTCCTTCGACTTGCCCCAGGCGTAGCTCTTGGTGGAGTCGTCGTGGTTGTTGAAGGTGACGCACGGGCTGATGATGTCGAGCACGGCAATGCCGCGGTGGCTGAACGCGGCCTTCAGCAGCGTCTCCACCTGGCGGGGATCACCGGCGAAGCTGCGGGCCACGAAGGTCGCGTTGGAGGCCAGTGCCTCCATGCAAATGTCCAGGGGCGGCAACTGGTTGATGCCGGCATATTTCAGCCGCTGACCCAGGTCGGCGGTGGCGCTGAACTGGCCTTTAGTCAGGCCATAAACGCCGTTGTTCTCCACGATGTAAATCATAGGGACGTTGCGGCGCACCGCGTGCTTGAACTGGCCGGTGCCGATGGATGCGGTGTCGCCGTCGCCGCTGACGCCGATCACGGTGAGATCACGATTGGCAACGGCCGCGCCGGTGGCGATGGCCGGCATCCGGCCGTGCACGCCGTTGAAAGCGTGGCTCCAGCCCAGGAAATAGGCCGGTGATTTGCTGCTGCAGCCGATGCCGCTCATCTTGACGATGCGAGTCTGATCGAGGCCGAGTTCCCACGCCACCGTCATGATGCGTTGGGTGATGGTGTCGTGGCCGCAGCCCTTGCACAACGTGGAGGGCGCGCCCTTGTAGGCGGTTTTCTCCAGGCCCAAAGCGTTGACTTTTGCGCCCTTGGCGGGCGTTGCGATCTGGTCATTCATCTGTGCACCCTCACATCTTTCCCTGGATCTGCTCGGCGATCCACGCGGCCGTCAGAGATAGGCCATTATTGCGGGCAACGGCGACGAGATCGCCGCCGCAGAGCGGCTCCTCCGATAGCAGGATTTGGTGGAGCTGGCCGTCATGGTTGTTTTCTACCACGAACACCTTCTCGAACCGGTGCATGAACTCGCGCACCGCGCCGTTGATCGGCAGGGCGCGCAGGCGCAGGTAGCTGCTCTCGATGCCGGCCGTGCGCAGGAGATCGCGCGCCTCAACGATGGCCGGGTGGTTGGAGCCGAGGCTGATGATCCCGATCCTGGCGCCTTCGACCTCGTCCACGACCGGGCCGGGCACCAGGGCCCGCGCAGTCTCGAACTTGCGCGCCAGGCGATCCAGGTTGCCCTCCCAATCCTCGGGACGCTCACTGTAAGTGGCTGCGTCCGTGTGGCCGGTGCCGCGGGTGAAGTAGGCTGCCGCCGGGTGAGGCGTGCCGGGCAGTGTGCGGTAGCCGATGCCGTCGCCATCCACATCTCGATAGCGCCCCCAGGAGCCGGAGAGCGCACGCAACTGCTCTGCATCCAGCACCTTGCCGCGATCCAGCGGTTTCTCAGGGTATTGGAAAGGCGCACTCGCCCAGACATTCATGCCCAGATCGAGGTCGCTCAGCACCATCACCAGCGTCTGGAGTCGCTCGGCAAGATCGAACGCGGCATGGCCAAACTCAAAGCACTCGGCCGGATCGGCCGGGAAGAGCAGCGGATAACGCGTGTCGCCGTGGCTCAGATAGTAGGCCGACAGGATATCGGCCTGGCTGGTGCGGGTGGGCAGACCGGTGCTGGGCCCCACGCGCTGCACATCCCAGATCACCGCAGGCACCTCGGCGAAGTAGGCCAGGCCGGCAAACTCAGCCATCAGATCGAGGCCGGGGCCCGAGGTTGCCGTCATGGCCCGCGCGCCCGCCCACCCCGCGCCGACGACCATGCCGATGGCGGCCAGCTCATCCTCAGCCTGGATCACTGCAAAGGTGGCCTTGCCGGTTTCGGGGTCAGTGCGCAGCTTGGGCAGGTACTTGATCAGATTATCGATCACGCTGGAGGCTGGGGTGATGGGATACCAGCCAACGACGGTGACACCGCCCCAGATGGTGCCCAGGGCGGCCGCGGTGTTGCCGTCGACCATGATTTTGCCCTCGTTGAACCCGGCCATGCGCTCGACGCGATACGGATCGGTCTTTATCAGATTGGCCACAGCCCACTGATACGATCGCCGCACCATGTCCATGTTCAGATCGATAGGCTTGCGCTTCCCCTCGAAGCTCCAGTCCACCGCAGCCTCGATCTCGCTCATCTCGATGCCCAAGACGTGCACCAACACGCCCACGTACACCATGTTGGCGATGTAGTCCTTGAGCTCAAACGGCACGTTGGCTTCTTTGACCAGTTTGTTGACGGGCATGGGGTAATAGGTGACATCGGGCCGGCGCGCGGCGATGGGCAACGAGTCGTCGTAGAGCACGATGCCCCCTTCGGCGACTTTGGCCATGTCATCCGCCACGGTGCGCGCATTCAGGCAGACGACCACTTCGTAGGGATCGCGGCGCGCCAGGTAGCCATCTTTGCTCAGGCGGATCACATACCAGGTGGGCAAGCCCTGGATATTGCTGGGGAACAGGTTCTTCCCAGTAACAGGGATGCCCATCTTGAAGAATGTCCGCAGCAGCACACCGTTGCTGGTCTGGCTGCCCGACCCATTGATGGTGGCGATATTGAGCGAGAAATTATTGACAATCTCGGGCCGCGGCCCTGCGCCAAGAGGGGCTTCTTGTTGTGTACTGCTCATACTGCTTCTCCTTGGAGATGTTCGATCCCCACACCGTCGCGGGGGCTGAGAGTTCGGGAAAGCTCATGGGCCACACCCATCTTATCGATCAGACGCATGTGCTGGACCAGCAGCTCCTTGCCGCCAGCCGAGTCGCCGGCCGAGATGGCCTCGGCAATCCGGCGATGATAGCTCCACACTTCCTGAAGATATTGGTAATCCGCATAGGTGTTCAACTCAACCGCCTCGTAGGCGTCCCAATACGCCCCCAGCAGGCCGAGGACGAAAGTGTTCTCGAGCCGGCGGAAGATGCCCAAGTGAAATGCGCGATGTTCGGGGTAGGGGATCTGGATGCGTTCGTGATTGAGCTTGGCCTGCGCCTGCGCAACGAGCTCGTGCAGGTGCGCCTTGTCCTCCTCCGTCAGCAGGATGATGGCCTCATCCCAGAAAGCGGTTTCCAGGCGGATGCGCAGGGTGCTGAACGACCGGAACGCCTGAGGGTCGAGTGCCAGGGCCACCATCAGGCTGAGGCGTACGGCCGGCAGAAAATCATATTTGAGGCAGCGGATGCCGCGGCGCGGGCTGGCCTCGACCAGTCCCAACATGCGCGCAACCTCGAACTGCTCACGCAGCTTGCCGACGCTGATGCCGATCTCTGCGCTGATCTCGTCCAACGATGGCAGGCGCGTGCCCGGCTCACAGCCATTGCCGAGCAGGTAACGCAAGAATTCAGAATCGATCGCATTGAGGATCACAAAAGCCGCCTTGTGATGGATCGGACGGATTGCTTCTATTTATTCGATCAATCGGATTGATGAAAAAATACCAGAAAGCCAATTGAAAGTCAAGTAAGCAAGCTGCCGAACCGATCCCATCTGCCAAACGCGCTTGACACGCACCGCCGTTGCGTTAGAATCCAGTCTTGTGAAAACCTTTGAACCTGCTGTCTACCTGGACGGATTGCGTCGCGGCCGCGGCTATGCCGATCAATTGGTGCACGTGCAGACAACGCCGGCCCGGCCGCCCCGGTTCGGGACGCTGCGGACGCGGCTCAGCCCGCCGGTGGTCCGGGCCTTGGCCGCGGCCGGTGCGGAGCGGCTCTACACCCACCAGGCTGAGGCGATCAGCGCGGCCCTTGCCGGGCAGAACGTGGTGGTCGCCACTTCGACCGCCAGCGGCAAGACGCTCTGCTTCAACGCCCCCGTGTTGGAAGTTTTGGCGCGCGATCCCCTGGCGCGCGCGCTCTACCTGTACCCCACGAAGGCGCTGGCGCAGGATCAACTGGGCAAATGGCAGGCGTTGGTCCGGGGCGCGGGCGGGGGCATCATCAACCCCCAGGCCGCGACCTATGATGGCGACACGCCGCAGGCTGCGCGGGCGCGCATCCGCAAGACGGCCCGCGTGCTGCTGACTAACCCCGACATGCTGCATACCGGCATCCTGCCAAACCATCCCCTCTGGGCTGAGTTTTTTCGCCATCTCAAATATGTGATCATCGATGAAGCGCACACTTATCGCGGCGTCTTCGGCTCGCAGGTCGCGTGCGTGCTGCGGCGGTTGCGGCGGGTGTGTGGGTTATACCGAGTGGCCGAAGGACGAACGACGAACGACGAATTCTCCGAGCGCGGTGTTTCTACTCCTTCGTCCTTCGGCATCCGTCATTCGTCATCTCCTGTCTTCATCGCCACCTCGGCCACCATCGCCAACCCGGCCGAGCACTTCGAGCTGTTGACCGGCCTGCCGGCCACAGTGATCTCGGACGACGGATCGCCGCACGGGCCGCGCACCTTTGCCCTGTGGAACCCGCCGTTCATCGATCGGGCCCGCGCGACCCGGCGCAGCGCCAACCACGAGGCCAGCGAGTTGTTCTCCGGCCTGGTGGGCGGGGGCGTGCGCACCATCGCGTTCGCCCGCGCCCGTGTGGTCGCCGAGCTGTTGCTGCGGTATGCGCGCCAGCAGTTGCGGACCGGACATCCTGAGCTTGTGGAACGGATCGCGGCGTACCGCGCAGGGTATCTGCCGGAGGAGCGCCGCCGCATCGAGCGCGAGCTGTTCGGGGGCCGGCTGCTGGGCGTGACGGCCACCACCGCGCTGGAACTGGGCATCGACGTCGGCGGGCTGGACGCGGCGCTGCTGGTGGGGTATCCTGGCACGGTGGCAAGCTTGTGGCAGCAGGCCGGCCGCGCGGGCCGCGGCGAGGATCCGGCGCTGGCCGTGTTGATCGGCCTGGATAACCCGCTGGACCAGTTCTACATGCGCCACCCCGCCGATCTACTGGGCCGGCCGCATGAAAATGCGCTGCTCGACCCCGACAACATTTACATCCTGCAGCGGCACCTGCCGTGCGCCGCACACGAGGTTCCCCTCCGGGTTCCCCACGAGGAGGGCCGCGGCGCGGGGCAAGACGATGAGGCGCTGTTCGGGCCCGGTTTCGTGGATGCGATGGTGGCGCTGGAAAACGCCGGGACACTGCGTTACACGGGCGAGCAGTGGGTGTATGCCCGCCGCGACTATCCCGCGCAAGATGTGAGCCTGCGGGACGCCGAGGGGGACCGGTTTGCGGTGCTCGATGCTTCCAACAACTTCCGCATGTTGGAGGAACTCAGCGCCAGCACCGCACCGTTCCGTGTCCACCCCGGCGCGATCTATTTGCACCAGGGGGAATCGTACCTGGTCACCGAGTATAGCCATGATTTGCGCCACGCCATCGTCACGCCGGTCGCCGCGGAGCATTACACCCAGCCGCGTGAGCTCAACGATGTGCGCATCGTGCGCTCGATCCGCCACCGCGAGCTGCCCACCACAACCGCCTACCTGGGCCGGGTGCGGGTCCGCAGCCAGGTGATCGGCTATCGCCGGCTGCAGCAGTCCAGCGAGGCGGTGTTGGGCGAGGAGCCGCTGGATATGCCGCTGACCGAGTATGAGACCGTCGCGCTGTGGTGGGATGTGCCCCCCGAGTACCCCGCAGAGCTGGCCGCGCGCGGGCTTGATTTTCTGGGCGGCATCCATGCGGTGGAGCACGCGGCCATCGGCATCTTGCCCCTGTTCGCGATGTGCGATCGCTGGGACATCGGCGGGCTCAGCACCCCACGCCACCCCGACACCGAAACGGCGCAGATTTTTATCTACGACGGTTTCCCAGGCGGGGTCGGCATCGCAGAGAAGGGCTTCGCACTGCTGCCCGAACTCTGGGCGGCAACGCTGGATGTGATCCGCGGCTGCCCGTGTGCGGACGGCTGTCCGAGCTGCGTGCAGAGCCCGAAGTGCGGCAACAACAATCAGCCGCTCGACAAGCGCGCCGCTGCGTTCATTTTGCAGCGGCTGCTGAAGCAATGAGGAGCTTACGGTGCGCAAAGCGATCCTGATCGTGACGATCTTGAGCGGCGTCCTGGCTGCCGTCGGGAGCCTGGGGCTGGCGGTGGGCCTGGGTGTGTTGGCCCTGGTGCGCCCCGAGGCCCTGGGGGAGGGCAGCCTGATCACGGCGACCCTGGCAGTGGCGGCCGGGGTGATTGGGGCAGGGCTCGGCGTGACGCTGGCCTGGCAGGGCGGGCGGGCGTTGATCGGCGCGCCCGGCGGCGTGATGCGGCTGCCGCGCTGGGGCTGGTGGGCCGGCGCGCTGATCCTGGCCCTGGCTGCCGGCCAGGCCGCGCTCCTGCTGGACGCGCGCTGGGCAATGCCGATCTTGCACGTGGCGGCCAGTGTGGCGCCGGCCGGTCTGCTGTTGGCGTTGGCGCTCGGCTCAGCGCGGCGGAGCGGCGGCGCGATGCCGACGCGCAGCCTGCTGGGCGGCTTAAGCTGGGGCATCTTCGGCGGCGTCGGCATCGCGCTCATGTTGGAGCTGCTGGCGGGACTGGTCGTGATCGTTGCCGCGATCGTCTGGATCGCGGTTGCGCAGCCTGAGTGGGCCGCGCAGTTCGAAAACCTGGCCGGCCAGCCGAGCCTGGCAGCCGGCGAGCTCGATCCGGACATGCTGGCGGCGCTGCTGCGCTCGCCTGTGGTCTGGCTGGGCGTGTTGGGCCTGGGGAGCGGGGTGGTGCCGCTGATCGAAGAGATCGCCAAGTCGTTGGCCGTGCCGCTGGTGGCCTTGACCGGCCGGCGCTTGACGCGGCTGGACGGCTTCCTGCTGGGCGTCGCGGCCGGAGCCGGGTTTGCGATCTTCGAGGGGGTAGGCAACGGCGGGATGGCGCTGGCCGCCTCGGAAAGCTGGGCCACGCTGATGCTG